>DAIPLH010000052.1:0-11829 GCA_036769325.1 Bacteroidota bacterium | reverse complement strand
TTTCATCCTGAAAGCTGGCCAAGAAGTCTCTGCGCTTTGGCCCAATCAAGCTCGTTCACGGACGATATTCCACTGGCGAGTTCGTTCAGGATTTCCTCCTGCGCGATCCCTCGTGCGCGCGCTTCGGAATAGGGGATCCGATGGAATGTCACCATGGAGTATTTTGGAATAAACCGGTCCGGCCATCGACCCTGCAAGGCCTGTTCAATTTTCTTCTTCAGCTGGAAGTCCGGATGGGCCACAAGATCGCGCATTTCAATGAAGTTCTCAACTGCAAGATCGGCAATGGCATCTGTGTCAATTCTGCGGGATCGCTCAAATTCCCGAAACACTCCGTCCCAATCTGATTCTGTTTCCGGGCTTCCCCTCCCGATGATCTCATTCAGCACAGTACAGCTCTCAAACGCAGCATTCATTCCCTGGCCGAAGAACGGGACGATCGCATGCGCGGCATCACCGAGCAAGGCGGCCTTCCCTCCGACATGCCAGGGGCTGCATTTGATCGTCACCATGGAGCCGGTTGGATTCTGAAAAAAATCCTGACCAAGGGTGGGCATCAGCGATATGGTATCCGGGAACTGTTCAGCAAAGAAACTCTCGACATCGTTTTGTGAGCGCAGCGTTTCGAAACTCACCGGACCCTCGAACGGAAAGAAGAATGTCGCCGTGAAACTCCCGTCGAGATTAGGGAGAGCGATCAGCATGTAGGTTGTCCGGGGCCAGATATGCAAAGCATTCTTTTCGATCCGGAATCCTCCGGACTGAGAAGGCGGGATGTACAGTTCCTTGTATCCGTACTCGAGATAGGATTGCGACAAATTGAATCTGCTGGTTTTCTGCATGTCCAACCTGAGTGCAGATGCCGACCCGTCAGTCCCGATTACCGTTTGGGCCGAAACGGTTGCTTCCTTTCCTGATTGCTCGTTCCGGAAATACATATCACCCGAAGAGAAATCCATTCCCTTAAAGCGCTCATCAAAATGGATCCTTACTCCGGTTGCCTGCTCTGCTGCGGACAAGAGAGCCTTGTTCAGCTCGCCGCGGGATGTTGCGTAAATGACTTCGGAATCGTCCTTCCCATAGCGTTGGAACACCAGATCGCCCTGTCTTGGGTGAATCATCCTTCCCTTCATCGGGATCGCGATCTCCATGATCCTGTCGTGGATTCCCGTATCCTTCAGGGCATGGAGCCCCCTTGTGGAGAGGGCAAGATTGATTGAACGTCCCGCCGAAACATTCTGCTTGCGCATGTCGGAGCGACGCTCATAGAGATCGACTCCGTAGCCGCGACCGGACAAATACACTGAGAGAAGTGATCCGGCAAGACCGCCGCCAACAAGTGCAACGTTAGGCATTGGCACACGCTCTCATCCTGTCGGGTCTCCTGAACCTGTCAGTTCCTGAACCACACGGGCGAATTGCAGGACATCGGCGTAGGTATTGTAAAGGGGGACGGGCGCAACACGAATGACGTCCGGTTCGCGCCAATCGCAAATGACTCCTGTTTCATTCAAGGCATTGAAGACTCCCCGACCACCGTTAAGCAGTCGGATTGAAAGCTGTGCACCTCTCCATGCTGGATCGGCGGGTGTCAGAATCTCCAGTGCCGGGTTCTTTCTGAGTTCTGCCTCGAGGTGACCGGTCAGGCCTACGCTTTTCGCGAGGAGCTTCTCCATCCCGGCCTGATCGAAGATTTCCATCGAGGCACGCAGAGCGGCCATGGGGAGAATCGCCGGGTTGCTGAGTTGCCATCCCTCTGCGCCGGGGATCGGATTGAAGTCAGGCCCCATCTGAAACCGGGTCTTCTTGTCGTGTCCCCACCAGCCCGCGAACCGCGGCATGTCGGTCCTTGTCGAATTGCGCTCGTGAACAAAGCACCCGGCCGTGCTGCCAGGCCCTGCATTCAGGTATTTGTAGGAACACCAGACCGCGAAATCCACATCCCAATCGTGCAGCCTGAGAATGATATTTCCCGCAGCATGGGCGAGGTCGAAACCAACAACGCACCCTGCCGCATGCCCGGCCCGGACGATCGACTTCATGTCGAAAACCTGTCCGGTGTAGTAGTTCACGCCACCCAGCATGACAAGGGCGATCGATGAGCCTTCACGTTCGATGTATTCAATGATGTCAGCGTTTCGGATGGTGGACTCACCCGGGCGCGGGAGGAGCTCAACAAGTGATGTCCGCGGGTCGAGACCGTGATAGCGAATCTGAGATTCGACTGCATACCGGTCGGAAGGAAACGCGTTCGCCTCAATGACGATCTTGTGTCTCTCTCTGGCTGGACGATAGAAGGACACGAGCATCAGGTGGAGGTTGACGGTGAGGCCGTTCATGACGACAACTTCATTCGTTGTTGCTCCAACAAGCCTTGCTGTCTGCTCCGTCAGTAGTTCATGGTAAGGCATCCATGAATACTTTGCCTTGAAGTGTCCCTCGACCGCGTAGCGTTCCCAGTCAGCCAACGCCTCTTCAACATACGCGCGCACGGACTTCGGCTGCAATCCGAGGGAATTGCCACAGAGATAGATGCAGGGGGAACCGTCTGCTTTTTTCGGGATATGAAAGAGATCGCGGAAATGAGAGAGGGTGTCAGAAGCATCAGGAGATTCCGGTGACCGGGGTGTTGTGCGATGCTCAATCATGCATCCAATCCTAACCATTCCTTCGCCGTACCTGCAAAGATGCGGTCCCGCACTTTATCGTCAAGGTCATCCATCAATTCTATCATCCTTCCGGGTTCCTTCTCGCCAAGTGGAAATGGATAGTCAGACCCGAGTGCAATCTTCTGTGGTCCGATGAGGCCAAGCAGGTGGCGGAGCATTTCCGGATCGTGCGTGAGAGAATCCACATAGAATTTGCCAAGATATGCGCGCGGAGGGATGGGGTTGTCCACCGCGCAGAGATCGGGTCTCACGGCGAAACCGTGGCTGATTCTTCCCAGGGTGGACGGGAATGAACCGCCTCCATGAGCAAAGGCGACACGCAGTCCAGGGAGCCGTTCGAACACACCTCCAAAGATCATTGAACAGATGGCTCGTGAAGATTCCGCCGGCATTCCCACAAGCCAGGGAAGCCAGTACTTTGGCATCTTTTCCTTTCCCATCATGTCCCATGGATGGACGAACACAGCCGCACCGAGCTTCTCGGCGGCCTGGAAGACGGGGAAGAGCGGTGTCTCGTTGAGATTCCAGTCGTTCACATGTGTCCCAATCTGAACTCCCGCAAGGCCGAGGTCTGTAACGCAGCGCTCCAGTTCCTTGATAGCAAGATCGGGATCCTGAAGGGGGATTGTGCCAAGTCCGGCGAACCGTCCGGGAAATCTGTCGACCAGTCCGGCGATGTGATCGTTCAGAAACCTTGCAAGGTCGAGCGCATGCTCCGGCTTCGCCCAGTAGCTGAACATGACCGGAACGGTTGAAAGCACCTGTGTGTGCACTCCGTGCTTGTCGCAATCGCCCAAACGGATTGCAGGGTCCCAGAGGTTTGCCTCCACCTCGCGGAACAGCTTTCCATCAATCAGCATTCGTGCGCACCCGGGCTTGTGATGCTCCATACTCACCCAGCCGGCATACCCATAGCGATCCCGCAGATCAGGCCAGTTCTCGGGAAGGATATGTGTGTGGATGTCAATCCTGGCTGTCATTGGAAAGAAGGTGTTGATTGTGGATTCACGATTGCCGAGGGACAATCGATCATCGATCATTGAACATGTGGGAGACCGGACGCCGGAGTTTCCCCCGGCATGACTTCACGCGGGCTTCGGAGGTCGTTCCATTCTCGTCCCGCACTTCTTGCAGGTGCTGTGCTCTGCTGAATTATAGAACCGGTCGAAAATCGGCGGAAGCTGCGTGACGATGTTGGTGAGGACGACAAATTCCTCATAGAGCTTCTCGCCGCATTTCTCGCAGAACCACATGAAGCCGTCGAGCTCTTCCGTCTCACGCTTTCTTTCAATGACCAGTCCCACTGTATTGGCGGGCCGCTGCGGGGAATGGGGAACTCTTGGAGGCAGGAGAAATATCTCGCCTTCGCGAATGCGGACGTCACGCGGCTTGCCATCTTCAACCACCCTGACCGTGATGTCTCCTTCGATCTGGTAGAAGAACTCCTCACCTTCGTCGTAGTGATAATCTTTCCGCGCATTCGGGCCGCCAACGACCATGATCATCAGCTCAGAATCTTCATAGACCATCTTGTTGCCGACTGGCGGTTTCAGCAGATGGCGATGCTCGTTGATCCAGGATCTAAAATCGATGGGCGGAAGAATCATGGCTGGCCTCCAGGAAAAACACTTGTGGTATCGTTGGATTAGTCGGAAGTCTGAAGTCGGTAGTCGGATTTTCCGGGTGACGACTTCCCGTGTTCGGCTGATTTACGAAGGTACCTTTGAAGCCCAGCGATCATTCTTCGGATTTCACTGCAGAGATCGTAGAGCCGTTTGAATTGAGCCTGATCGATGTATTCCTGATCCAGCGCCACGTAAAGCGCTGATTGCACTTCGGCTGCCGAGCTGGTTGCGATTGAAAGATACCGCCTAAACTCTTTGTCGGTCCGACGGGCAAACCCCTCAGCAATATTGAGCATGACTGAGAGTGAGGCTCTTCGGATTTGATCGACGAGAGCGAAGTCCTTCCTGAATGATAGACTTCGCGTAATTGAATAAACTACCCTCGTCAGTACCCGAGCCTTTGACCAGGCTTCAATATCTTCAAACCGTGCAAATGTGCCCACTGCTTCACCCTTCCGGGCGGGTCCAGTGCACCAATATAGCAGTGTGCGCTCTAAGAGGCCATACCCTGCTTCTCTTCCGCAGGGACTACTGACTATTGACTTTTTCTTGGTTCACCCACGCGACTACTTTTAGCTCTATTGCAATCGGCGTCGGCAACGCACCCACTTCAACTGTAGTCCGGCAGGGTTGGTTCTCACGAAAATATTCGGCGTAGATGCGATTGAACTTCTCGAAGTCCGCCTTCATGCTTGTGAGAAACACGGTGACGTCAACGATGTTCTCCCAGCTTGCCCCCGAGTCCTCGAGGATCATTCTCACATTCCTGAAAACAGAATGACATTGCGCCTCGATGTCATAGGAGACTATCTCGCCGTTTGGACCGAGGTTCACTCCGGGGATGGTCCGCGTCCCCCGCTCCCGTGGTCCCACACCGGAAAGGAAGAGCAGGTTCCCAACCCTCCGCGCGTGCGGATACAGGCCAACTGGCTCGGGTGCCCTCGAAGATTCAAACTTGTCGGTCATTGCGGATTACAGATTTCTGATTCCGGATTACGGCAAGGATTTCGGACGATCGACTGTGGACTGTCGACCACCGACTATTGACTACCGACTTCTTTTTCTATCTTCACACACACATTTTTTGCTTCGGTAAAAAACCTTAATGCTTCATATCCGCCTTCGCGGCCGAGCCCTGAGTTTTTCATTCCACCGAAGGGGGTTCTCAGATCCCGTACCATCCAGCAATTGACCCAAACGATTCCGGACTCCAGCCGTGCTGCAACCCTGTGTGCCCTGCGAAGGTCCGTCGTCCATAACACGCTTGCGAGTCCATACTCGGTTCCATTCGCAACGCCGACAGCTTCATCTTCGGAGTCGAACGGGGCAATTGTGACTACGGGTCCAAAGATTTCTTCGCGGTTGGTTCTGCAGTCCGCGTGAAGGCCCTCGATGACCGTGGGACCAACAAACCATCCGGTTGAACACCGTCCCGGAACCGTGAGCTGCTGTCCGCCACACAGGATGGTTCCTCCCTCCTGTCGGGCAAGATCGATGTAGGAAAGAATCTTTTCAAGATGCGCTTTTGAATTGATGGCCCCGAGGTCCGAATTGGCGGCGGCTGGGTCGCCAACCCGTAGCGCCGATGCTGCTTCAACGAAGTCCCTCCTGAATCTCTCATACAAGGGACGTTCAACAAGGATTCGGGATCCGCACAGGCAGATTTCGCCCTGGTTTGTGAACGAGGAGCGAACCGTCGTTCGCAGCATTTCCTCATACAGGTCGCCTGCACAATCAGCAAAAATCAAGACCGGGTTCTTGCCACCCATTTCAAGGGAAAGCTTCTTGAAATGCGGTGCAGCCCGTTCGGCTATGTCGCGACCTGTCCGCGTCCCGCCGGTGAAGGTAATGGCGGGGATGCCGGGGTGACCGGAAATCGCGCGTCCCACTTTCTGCCCGTAGCCATGGATGATATTCAGAACCCCGGGAGGAAGGGCACCCTCGCTGCAGAGAGCGGCAAGCCTGTATGCCGTCATCGGCGTCAGCTCGGACGGCTTTGCAACAACACAATTCCCGGCGGCAAGGGCCGGCGCGATCTTCCAGGTGAAGAGATAAAGCGGAAGGTTCCACGGAGAAATTGCACCGACAACTCCGAGCGGCCTTCGAAGAGTGTAGTTGAGTGAACGATCACCTGCGGCATGGGACTCGCTGTGGAACGCGACGATCGATGAAGCGAAGAAACGGAAGTTTGCAACCGCGCGCGGAATATCAAGGTCACGTGCAAGAGCGACGGTCTTGCCGTTGTCGGCCGACTCCAGTTCCGCCAATTCATTGAGATTTCGCTCAATGAGGTCCGCAACGCGCATCAATGCCTGACTTCGATGCTCAATGGACAGGGCCGACCAGTGCTCAAATGCGCTCCGGGCAGCCTGGACAGCCTGGTCAACATCCCTCTCGTCAGAATCCGGAACCAGGGAAAGCGGTTTTCCCGTTGCCGGCTCGGGATTCTCAAAATACTTTCCCGAAATCGGAGGGACGAGCTTGCCGTTGATGTAGTTGCTGATCTGTTCCATCAGTGAAGGGAGCCCGGCTCTACAGTCATTCCCCTTTCCCCGAATACCGGAACCCCATGTTCTTGCGGACGTGTTCCGGTAACTCAGGGAGTCTCGAACGCGGAATCAAAAATGTGGAGAGATTAACGAAGTCTCCGAATATCTTGTACTTGTCAATCGTTGCCTTCAGGTAGTTATACCCGGTTGACCCCCCGGTGCCAATCTTGTTCCCGATCATGCGCTGTGCCATCAAAGCATGCCGCGAACGCCACGCCGTGAAGAGCTCATCGATGTCCATGAGCGCGGTCAGAAGCCGAAAGGGGAGGTGGAGCATCGGCTCATCTCTGTACAGAAGGATCAGCAGGGCCGCCTGAGAAGCGCGGTGTGAGATACGCCTGCGCCCTTTGCTGATCAGATCATTGTGTTTCTCCGCATCGAGAATGACTCTAAAGTTTTCCTCGTTGCCGGCCACTTCCTTGAGCTGCAGCTTCTTTTCATCGTCCGTTGAAACGGGGTTGGCCAGAATGCTCTGTCGATCCGTTTCAAGCATCTCGTTGACCGCCTGCTGATAGGCTTTCCAGAAATCGAATCCCTGGAAATCAAGGAACGGAATGCGTTCCAGCCAGCGTTCGACGAGCCGGAGGACTGAGGGTTCCTGTTCGGCTTGTTTCAGGATCTCCTGATGCTCCGGATACAACGGTGCGTAGTAGCTTTCCCGGTTGTAGAGCAAGCGTTGCTCAGGGTCCATACCCATTCTGTTCTCAATGAGACGGAACTGATAGCTTTGAAATCCTGATGCAGGATAGAGGAGGTCGCGAAAATCCAGAAAGTCCAACGCAGTCATTGTTTCCAGCACGTTCAACTGATCAACCAGGATCTTCTGTATCTCAATGATCCGATGAAGACGGGAAACTGCAATCCCTACCTGTTTCTCATCAACATAATCCTGTTTGAAGGTGTTGATGACTGCATCCATTTCGTGGAGGATTTGTTTGAACCAGAGCTCGTAGACCTGATGGACAGTAATAAAGAGGAGTTCATCGTGGGCCGGTGTGCCATGTTCGACACTCCTGAGGTTCTGGCTTGAGAGAAGTTTGTCCAGCGATAGATATTCGGCGTAATACGCAGGCGAGTCAGCTTTCATGCTCAGGGCAGATGGTCGTGATTGGGAAAGGATTGTCTTCCTCCGGGAGGAGAAGGCTTTGAGGTCCCTTCGAAGCAAGGAACCACAATAGAGATAACCAAAACCGGGGGAGAAAGCAAGAAAGGAGCCCCAGTCTATTCAGTCATCCCCCTCTGCGATTCTCGGCGCTCTCTGCGTCTCTGCGTTGAGAAACTATAACTAACCTAACCAGGGCTGGTAAGGGTAAAAGAAATCGCAGAGACGCGGAGAACGCGGAGAACACGCAGAGGATTATTCCGGAAAATGTTTTTTGCACTTCCGACTATCGACTTCCCCCAAAGGGGTCCTTCGGACCGACTATCTTGTAGACTGTATAGACTGAATGCTCACCTGCTCAATTCCTGCAAATGTGCCTGCACCGAATCCGCAAGCGCGTCCAGGTTATAGCCTCCCTCCAGCACTGAAACAATCGGAGCTCCGATCCGGACCATTTCGGTGAATTGTGCAAACGACGATTCACTCAGCTTCATTCCTCCCAGTGGATCGTCACGGTGTGCATCGAAGCCTGCGGAGATGATCAGCAGTTCGGGAGAGAAGGCTCTGAGTGCGGGAATGATCTCATTTTGAAAAGCAGCGATGTATTCTGTTTCACCCGTGCCTGCGGGGAGCGGGATATTCAATGTGTATCCCTCACCGCTTCCTGTGCCGCGCTCATTGCGTGCCCCTGTGCCAGGATAAAACGGATATTGATGCAGGCTCATATAGAGAACACCCGGATCGTCATAGAAGATTTCCTGTGTTCCGTTCCCATGATGAACATCCCAATCAAGCACCGCAACTTTGCCAATACCGAACTTTCTCTGCGCGTATCGCGCACCGATTGCCGCGTTATTGAAAAGACAGAACCCCATCGGGCGGTTCCGTTCGGCATGGTGTCCCGGGGGACGTACTGCGCAAAACGCAGCGTCCGCATTTCCCCCGAGTACTGAGTCGATCCCTTAAATCACTGCGCCGGCGGCAATGAGGGATGCCTGGAAGGATTCCCTGACAACGTGAGTATCACCGTCATCCACAAGACCTCCTCCTGCCGCGCATGTTTTCTCGATGAGTGCCAGATGTTCGCGGGAGTGGACCGCGAGAATATCATCACGGGATGCTTGAACCGGTTTGAGGTGCAGATAGGTTTTCCATTGAGGACTCTCGCGCAATCGGACTATCAGGCTTCGCAGTCGGTCCGGCCTTTCGGGATGGCCTGGCGGAGTGAGGTGTTTCAGAAAGGCGTCGTCATGAATGAGAGCAATCTGTTTCATTATCGGCTTCCACGCTGTGGATTTCCCATCAGCAAAGAAGATAAAATGCCGCGCCTCAGACACAAGTGTTGTTGGCTGTAGTAACTTGGTTTGAGTTCCAAACCTCTCTTCACAATGATTTCGATTCCATCTATTTGTGTGTTATCCGTTTCTCTGATTCCTATTGTCCTTGGCGCCCTTGGCGCCCTTGGCGGTTCAATCTATCCGTTAGGCGGGCGGTTCAATCACCCTGCCTTGCTTCTGTACCAATGCGTAGCTATATTTTTCCAGAAAGGCACTGTCCCCCCAGGATGAATTTCCCATCTCCCCTTCTCAAAGGGGTCCTCATCAAACATTACCGCAGGAACCTGGCGGACGTCCGCCTCGAAAGCGGTGAAGTCGTTACAGCCCATACCTTCTTTACCGGAGCCATGAAGGGATGTGATGTTCCGGGAAGCGAGGTGTTCCTTTCAGACAGCGGAGATCGGTCGCGCAGACACCCATTGACCTGGGAACTGGTCGGAGTTGACGGGCTCCTCACAGGAGTGAACCCGAAAATCGCAAAGCATGCCCTTCTCGAAGCAATCATCAATGACGGAATTGACGTTCTGCGGGGCTACCGGCTCAACGATGGCGTTGTTCCTGGGGGTGGTGGTTCGAACGACATCCTCCTCCAGAGCATGAAAGATAATTGTCTTCTCAATTACCAGAGCGTGTTGTGGGTTGAAGGGGGGATCGGATTTATTGCGGGCGAATCCGCCGTTTCCGGATTTAACCACCTCGAGAGACTAACCTCATTTGCCCGAAGCGGGCATCGCGCTATAGCATTTTTCCACGTCCTGCGCGGTGACTGCACTGAGTTGCGGACAGCGGACACAATGAGCAAGGAGCAACGGAAGCAGATCAAGGAAGCTGTCCGCGCAGGCGTCGAGTTTCTTGCTTTTCAGGCCGTGGTTACGGCGTCCGGTGTGGAAGCGGGGAGTCGGATTCCGTTCAATCATTCGTAGAACCTATAACTCTAAGCCAGCTGAAGAGAAATGAATAACCAAAAACGTTCTATGTGGGTATTGGCTGTACTTGTCTCAGCGTGGCTGTTTAGCGGATTCGAGATCCTCAATGGAATCGACCAACTGGGGTTTCTTCGTACCGGTCTTAGGATGGAACTGTATGAGAAGGACCGGGGTAATACTAGGCCGGAAGCGATAGAGAGCCTTCAAGCTGAGATCGAGTACCTTGAAAAATTTGTGAAGGTCAATGAGGCTCTCGCGTTTTTCATTCTGCCAGCTGCAATAGGGGCATGGCTGATTTATTCCAGGTATCGTCGGAACAACCCAAATTTGAGTAGTGCTCTTGTGGTGAAAAAATAAAAGGCGGAAATTTGGTAGTGCTCATCAGAATGAAACTTGGTAGGTGGTGGTTGGAGCTGTCTGGACGTTTCTGATGAATTTTGTAACCCTGTTGTAACTTTGAGGACAGACCTATGAAACAGAACCCCCCCTTTGAAGAACCAGGACTAAACCTCATTCCCGTGCTCAAATGGGCAGGAATAACTTGTGCCATACTTATTGGGTTGGAATACCTTTTGAAGTAACTGCCTCTGCAGGAAAGCCAGTATCACCCCGGCCACAATCCCTTGCTGCTCAGAATGGTTGCCACTCACTCAACATCAGTATCAGCAGTACAAGACCCCACACAATCGGCAACCAGAATATCCAAAGCAGAATGGTTCTGATACTGTCCAGCTTTTCAAGTATCATGAATTCAACTGGCTGATTCTGCTTCAATTCATTTTCCCTCTGTTGTGTCTGCTGAACCGTCTCTCCCTCCTCGTGCCAATCAGATAAGATTCCAGTTTGGGGGTCAACAGTTCTAACTTTGGCCATTGTTTCTCCTGTTTACCTTGTTTTGATTTGTCTATCAAGCACCAATTGACCCTCTCCATCATCTCCAAATGTGAATTGGCTGGGTCGTTCATTGCCCATCCTCAACTGTAACTTGTTCTCGGTGACAAATTGCAGAATGCATGTAGGTAGAGAACAGTATCATTGTTGGTTTCAGAGACTAGGATATCTAAGGCAGTGGGGGACTGTTTTTCATCCAAAGCCCACGAACTTCTCACACTGTCAGCTTCTGGGATGACTTGATTGTCAAAAACTAGTACACAGGTTTGGTCTTCGTGGAAAATGAATGATACTGGTTTATTTGTATGGCCGGTCCCAGACCATTCACCAACAAGTTTATGTTTATTTGAGTTAGAACAAGAAACGAGTGATAGCAACAATAATAGAATTATTGTTTTGATGGCAGTCTCCTTTCATCCTCCAATTCCTCCAACCACTTCTTCCTTATCTTCTCAATATCATCCTTTGGAGTTTTACCCTTCATCATCATAGCCTCAAGTTAACCCCGGCCTTAATAGGGAGGTAGCTAGTATTGTCGTTTTCGGTGAACCCAACTCCATAAGAAACCTGAATAAAAACATCCACCGTTTCTCCAGCAGGGATATCAAGTCCCGCTCCGACAAGAGCAGAGAAGGCGCTTTCATTATTTCCTTCGACAGATACACTGCCTCCTGGTCCAGACACTGATGCATCATCAACTGAAAGACTGAAGAAGCCAATTCCAGCAGTG
>DAIPLH010000387.1:0-3303 GCA_036769325.1 Bacteroidota bacterium | reverse complement strand
GTACGTTCCCTTCTCCGGATTTTTCGATCCGCGTCCGGTTGAATACCCATTGTGTCTTGGTGCCAATCAGCCCCATGAAGTCATACGGCATGAAATCGACGGGGAACCAGAGATGTGTTGATACAATCGGCGAATACGTGAACTGCGTCAGCTCATCGATGTTGATGCCGCACCCGGCAGGGAGGATTCTTGCCGCTCGATGAGGCGGCACTGTGACAATGACAGCGCAACCATGAAACTCGCGCCCGTCCCGGAGGCGGACACCGGTGGCGCGTGAATCATCGAGAAGGATTTCCCTGACATCGGCACCTGAAAGGATTGAACCTCCGTGGTTCCGGACAAAGGTACACGCGGGATCCACATATAAATCATACAAACCGACCCGGGGAATGGCGAGGCATGCACTCTTCCAGGTGCCCAGAAATGCTTCCTTCAAACTCCGGAGAAAGGGAAGGGCCGCTGCGCGGGAGGGAAGCTCATTCATGATGGAGATTGCAAGCGGATTCCAAAATGCCCGCCGCACTTCCATGGATTGTCGATGATCGTCAAGCCAACCGTCAATGGTCATCTCATCAGGAGGCTTCTCCCGTTGAAGGGCTTTCCCGGCACGGACGAGATTCCATCGATCGCGGACGCCGAGGAGAGTTGAGCCTGCAACAGCCCCGAGCAGATGAGCAGGAGGCTTCCAGCGCGGAACCGAGAAACGGCATACACCACGATCGGGATGATGAAACTGCAGCAGGGGTTGCTCCTGAATGGAGAGAAGATGAAACGCTCCAATGGTCTTGAGAAAAGCCATGGTATTGCGGTATCCGGCAAGCAGGACATGCTGTCCGTTGTCGAGAACCCTGCCGGTTGTGGAATCAAAGAACGACGAAGACCGGCCGCCCGGAGCTGGTTTCTGTTCCAGGATAAGCGAGGGAATGCCATGGTGTGCGAGAGAGACCGCAGCGGCAAGACCACTCACGCCGCCGCCAACGATGAGAACGCGGGAGCCGTTCAGGCGTGGGAGTATTTCAGGTGATGGCTGAGCCAGTAGCGGAAGGTGATAAGGAGCTTCAGCAGGCGGGAGATGGAAATGCGCCGCTTGAACACGTTATAGTTTGACAGCTCGATGCGCCGGAGGATGTGTGCATAGATTGACCACATGATCCGGGCCGCGAAGAAGTAGTGTTTGTCTTCATCTTTCAGCACGTCGTGGGCTTTCTGGAAATACTCCTTCGCCCGCTCGCATTCGAAACGCATAAGGTCGACGAACGCAGGCGTGTAGCGTGCGGCGAGGAGGTCTTCCTCAGTATATCCAAATCTCGCCATGTCCTCCCGCGGGAGATAGATTCTTCCCTTGCGCGCGTCGTCGGTGACGTCACGAATAATATTCGTGAGCTGCAGCGCGATGCCAAGGTTCACTGCGTATTCCCTCGTCGATTCATTCCGGTAGCCAAAGATCTGGCGACACATGAGACCGACTGACGAAGCCACCAGCACGCAATACTCGCGGAGGTCTTCAAAAGTCTCATAGCGCGTCTTCATCAGGTCCATCTCCACTCCGCGGATAAGGTCGTAGAAGTGGTCGACCGGAATATTGAAGCGCCGGGCTGTGATGCCGAGCTGGTTCAGGAGCGGAAAGCTGGATTCCTCTGCGAGTGCTCTGCCCAGTTCCACCCGCCACTTGCGAAGCAGCAGAACCTTGCGCGTCTGATCCGGTTCCTCATCCACAATGTCGTCGGTGTAGCGGCAGAAAGCATAGACCGTCCGGATCGCATCGCGTTTGTAACGAGGGAGAACGGAGAAGGAGTAATAGAAGTTCGTCGTGCTGTCGGTCGGAATGGAGGTGACTACAGGTTTCATGTCTTCGTCCTGAACAACGCGGTTGCCAGAATCCTCAGCTTGTCCCCCGTGGTGATCGTCGGTCGGCCCCTCAACACGTCATATCCTGACTGCTCGATTTTTCGAAGGATGGTCATCCCGCCATTCCAGGTCAGGCGTAACTCAAGTCCGAGTCGTGGTGTTACCTTCCCGGTGATCGGTGAGGCTGCGGCGAACAGCGTTCTTGTTCTGTGAACCTGGAATTCCATCAACTTCCTGAACGCATCGTTCACAATTCCCTGCCGCAGGTTGTCCTTAGTATAGCCAAACCGGTCAACATCGTCAAGGGGAAGATACATTCGCCCCTTTCTGATGTCGATCGCCACGTCCTGCCAGAAATTGGCCAGCTGCAGTCCTGTGCAGAGGTTGTCGGAAAGGACAACGGTCTCCTGCGTAGAGCACCCAAAAACCGCCAACACCAGCCGGCCAACGGGGTTTGCCGATTTCGAGCTATAAAAGAGGAGGTCCTCAAAGCGGTCGAAGCTCGTGGTCGTTACATCCATCCTGAAGGCCGTGAGAAGGTCGTCGAACATTGCTTTTGGGAGGGCGAAACGCTCGATGGAGTCAGCCAGGGCTAGGAACAACGGCACTTTTGGATTGCCGGCGTAGCACAGGTCGAGCTGTTCCTGCCAGCGATCAATGTTCGCCAATCGATCCGCAGCACTGTCCTTCCCCTCGTCGGCGAAATCGTCCGCTACACGGGCAAAAGCATAGATCGCGTGAATGTGCCTGCGCAGGGTCCGCGGGGCAAGCAGGGACCCAACCGGGAAGTTCTCGTAATGCTGAGTTGCCAGCTTCTGACAGAGCCTGTAGGCCTCATCAACGGAGCTCTCTGACAGTCCCCCCGGAGGTTCTTCGGGTTCGGTACGTTCGCGGGGTTTTATTGAACCGGTGATTGGTTGCACTGGTGAATATATTGATTGCCCCGGCGACATTCAACGAGGGGAGATCATGAATTAACCATGTCGCCTTGGCCCGGCCTCCGGCCGAGGCCTCGTCTCGAGACGGGCGGTTAAATTTCAAGACCTTGCTCTTTAAACCGTTTCAACGTATATTTTTGTGGATATTCATGAGTATGCGCGCCACCTCATCCGAGTTCATGGCGTTTCTTATTTATGCCTTGTCCGGATGGCGGGATAGCTCAGCTGGTTAGAGCAATGGAATCATAATCCATTGGTCGGGGGTTCGAGTCCCTCTCCCGCTACTTGTACAAGAAACCACTCCCTTTGAGCGTAGCCGATGGTAACCTCCGGACGCAACCCCCAGGCGATCGGAGCACTGAAGCGTTTGCGTTCAATGTTCCTCAAAGGGTTCAAACGAGGGGAGTAGAAGCGAAGATGTTCTCGTCGAGAACATTCGTCACGCGGTTCCACGAATACAGCCGCCGTCGCGGATTGATCTGCGAGCGGACGAAGATCATTGCGGCGGTCAGCGGCG
>DAIPLH010000386.1:0-3307 GCA_036769325.1 Bacteroidota bacterium | reverse complement strand
AACCTTGAGTTCCTCTTTTGATGAAGTCCTAACGACCCTCCACAAATGAAAAACCCTCACTGGTTCGGTTAGTGAGGGTCTTTCGCTTTGAAGCTTGTAGCTAGCTCGGCTAGCGAGATGCAGAAAAAATACAACTTCGAATTGAATTGTGCAACAAGGGTGGGAAAAGTGTCGGGGCGGGGGGATTCGAACCCCCGACCTCCTGGTCCCGAACCAGGCGCGCTAGCCGGGCTGCGCTACGCCCCGAATGATGAGTAACTCTTTCAGATTACAAAATAGGTTAATTGGGCCTGAAAATCAACGCCTTTGATTGATATCTCGAGGAGCCCTCTATTTGGTTTTCTTATGAGCGGACTCGACCGGAATGAAGCGTCGAGGTATGTCCCTAGCCTCAGCCACTCTCCTCATAATTATTTCCTTCTTCTCGATAAAGGCATCCACATCCTCCCGACTCCACCTCAAGCCCTTAGGTCCGTCAAAGATCTTGTATCTCACCGGCAGCTCCATCGTCAGTCTGAGTTTATCTATCGTCTTGACAGAGCATTTCAGGATTCCTGCAACTTCGTTGGCTGTGAGAAGCTCATTCTCTGACGCATCCTTGCTTTCCATTGTTACTCCTCCAATAGTTCGCACTAGTCCCTCCCCTTCATGAACAGATCGAGGTACTCTCGAAATACGAACAGCCTGTTTCTTTTCCCACCTGTTACCTCGCGAAGAATGTCTTGCCCGACGAAGTCTCTTATCAGAGTATTAGCCGTGGCAGGTGTCACTCCAAGAGCCTCCCCAACATCTCTTGCCGTGACGGCCGGAGATGCAAAGATATGCTTCAGAAGTTTCCGACCTTGAGGAACACGCTTGCCAAGGGAAATGAGTCTACGTTCCTCGATATCTTCCCGAAGTGCGATAATCCTCTCAAACGTTTTGATCCCTTCACTTGCTGTCTCAGTCACACCAACAAGGAAGAAGATAATCCATTGCAACATACCGTTTGATTTCCGGACTCCCTCAAGATTGTCGTAGTACAGCTGTCGATGCTTGTCGAAGAACGCCGACAGGTACAGTGTCGGCCGTGTGAGTACACCCTCGCTGACCAGATACAACGTAATGAGCAACCGACCAACCCGTCCATTCCCATCCAGGAACGGGTGAATGGTCTCAAACTGATAGTGGGCAATCGCGATCCTGACCAGAGCCGGGATGTGAATACGGTCATTGTGAAGGAACTTCTCGAGGTCACCCATCAGCTGAGGGATCTCTGAGTGGTGCGGCGGGACGAATGTTGCATCATTGATTGTTGCTCCCCCTATCCAGGTCTGGCTCTTTCTGAACTCACCAGGGAGCTTGGTCTTTCCCCTTACACCGGACATGAGAACCTTGTGGGAACCCCTGAGAAGTCGGGTGGAGATCGGTAGTTTTTTCAGGCTACCGATAGCGGAATTCATTGACTTGACGTAGTTCTGCACCTCCTGCCAATCATCCCTCCGCTCAAGATCCACATCCGCCCTCTTGAGAACGGCTTCATCCATTTCCGTTCGCGTTCCTTCGATTCGGCTTGAAGTTGTGGCCTCCTTGACAACGTGCATTCTGATGAACATGTCGACATCAGGGACATGGGAAGAAAATGCGTTGAGCTCACCGAGCCTGAGATTTGCCTCGGCGAGGAGTGCATTGACCTTGGCATCGTTCCAGATCCACTCAGTGTTTATGGGTGCCGGGCTGAAGGTCTTGTAGCCATACTTGTTGGTAATGACGCCCGCTTTGAACTCTTCGAGTTTCATCTCGATTTAACTAGAGGATTGTCTTATTTTAGTTTAAACCACTAACTTAAAATAAGAAAATCCATGTTTTAGTCAAGGAAAACTGATATGTGCCAAAGAGTGGTTTTTGTGCACATATCGGACAAGACATGGTACATCGTGATACATATGGCGGGCGAAGGCATTCCGTGGTCGTTAGCGGCTTCCGATTGCTCGTGTTTCAGGTAGGAATGGTTGGAGCGGCGAAAAAGACAAGGCATTTTGGGCCTCCGAAGCGAAAAGTGTTAGCAGGCTGTTTAGCAGTTGCCAACACGGAGACCTAAAAGTGGCCAAAACAAGTGGACAGGGGCGGAATCGAACCGCCGACACACGGCCCGGTCGGTTTCGAAACTGACCGAGGTCTCGGTCCGCCGTTGGCGGACCGGACTTTTCAGGCTGAGCCTGTCAACGAAAATCGCTCAATCTGATTCCGTTTGCCCAATTTTCGGGCCAACAGTGGTCTGCAATGTGTTAGCAGGCTGTTAGCAGCGTGGGTTTGTGAAAAGAATATAGGTTCGAGTTCTCGAATTGTCAAGACATTCTGAGAATACTGAAAAGACCGAATCCATTCTCTTTTGATTGAAAGAGTCGAAGGCGCGGGAAGCTAAGGAACAGGAAAAGAGTTGGGCCTTCATACATACCCCACAAGTGTAATAGAAAAAGAAGTGTAACAGATGTTGGTTCTCGTTGTTCTACCCACCTCACTTTGCCACGACCATCGATTTCGTTTGACTGTATTTCCGCGTCGTCAAACGGTACAGATAGATTCCGCTCTAAAGTGATGATGCGTCAAAGCGGAGCTCATGTCTTCCTGCCGTTTTTGTCTCATTTACCAGAGTTGCCACCTCCCGGCCAAGGACATCATACACCGCAAGTCTGACCTTGCCCTCCCTGGGTATTTCGTAGCTGATGCTGGTTTCGGGATTGAAAGGATTCGGATAATTCTGGCTGAGACTGTAGGCAGTGGAGAGTTCTTCACCTTCTTCTACTCCTGTAGTGAGAACTGAAAAACTCCACACCTCACTGAAAGGACCCCAGCCAGATTCATTGTGGGCCCGGACTCTCCACCAATAGGTTTGGCCGTCTTCAAGTGGGGATGCAACAGATACAGTATCGGCGCTCGACGAACTGATCCTCGCATCGGTAATCAATGGATCAGTCCCCCATTCGAACCAGTATCGATCCACTTCGGGACCGCTCGGGAACCATTGGCAGATCGCACTCACATCAGAAAGAATTGCACCATCCTCCGGTGTGCTCAGGACGACCTGGAACGGTCTCAATCCAGATTGATCGTACTTAATTGTCGCGTAGTCATAACCGAAACCTGGCGAGCTATGCCCCGTCACATACACATTCCCTGAGCCGTCTACTGCAAGAGCGGTTGCCCCATCATAACTATTCCCCGGACCATTATGGCGTGCAACCCATTGCTCTACTCCCGATGCATCATACTTGATTGTAGCATAGTCAGATAAGGTGCCTGAGCTATAGCTACCCCCCGTCACAAA
>DAIPLH010000385.1:2140-3316 GCA_036769325.1 Bacteroidota bacterium | reverse complement strand
GCGTCGATTTGTCCAGATCCGAACCGAACTTCGAGAAGGCTTCGAGCTCCCTGTACTGGGCAAGCTCGAGTCTGAGGCGACCGGCAATTCTCTTCATTGCTTTGATCTGCGCATTCCCACCGACACGCGAAACCGAGATGCCAACGTTGATTGCCGGACGAACGCCTGAGTTGAACAGCGAGGGCTCAAGATAGATCTGTCCGTCGGTAATGGAAATAACATTCGTCGGGATATACGCAGAGACGTCGCCTGCCTGAGTCTCGATCACCGGAAGTGCCGTCAGACTTCCGCCACCGAGTTTGTCGCTCAGCTTGGACGATCGTTCCAGCAACCGGGAATGCAGATAGAAGACATCTCCAGGATATGCTTCACGGCCCGGAGGACGCCTCAGAAGAAGAGAGACCTGACGGTACGACTGAGCCTGCTTCGAAAGGTCATCGTATACCACAAGCGCGTGCCTTCCCGAATCGCGGAAGAACTCACCAAGAGTTGCCCCTGTGTACGGGGAAATATACTGCATCGGCGCAGGATCGCTGGCTGTGGCAGCAACGACGATGGTATAGTCCATCGCCCCCTCCTGATGGAGCTTGTCAACAACCTGTGCGACAGTTGAGCTCTTCTGGCCAATCGCAACATAGATGCAATAGACCGGGTTAACGCCTTCCTTCTTTGCCTTCTCGCCATGGGTGTACTTCTGATTGATAATCGCATCAAGCGCGACGGCGGTTTTCCCGGTCTGCCGGTCACCGATGATCAACTCACGCTGTCCACGTCCGATTGGAATCATCGCATCAATCGCCTTGATCCCGGTCTGCAATGGCTCCTTCACCGGTTGTCTCTGGATCACGCCCAGAGCCTTCCGCTCAATCGGCATTGTCTTGTCGGTCTTGACCGGGCCCCTTCCGTCGATAGGTTGCCCGAGCGAATTGACCACCCGTCCGAGCATTCCTTCACCAACAGGAATTGACGCGACTTTACCGGTGCGCTTGACGGTATCCCCCTCCTTGATCTCGCGGCTCTCACCAAAAAGGATACAGCCGACGTTGTCCTCTTCGAGGTTGAGGACCATTCCGAAGACGCCATGTGGAAATTCAACAAGCTCACTCATCAACGCCTTGGTGAGACCGTACACACGCGCCACGCCATCGCCGACCTGCAGAACTGTTCCGACATCAT
>DAIPLH010000385.1:1350-2130 GCA_036769325.1 Bacteroidota bacterium | reverse complement strand
ATAAAAAAACAGGAGTTGCATCCACTTTGTAATCATAGATATCAATTTCTTTTTCAAACCCTGCAAGCTGCTTGCGCAGGATTGCAGAGACTTCATCCGGTCTGACTTCAGCCATCTGAATTTACTTTGTGATCTGACTTTAAGAGAGAGTTCCACCGGCCATGAGCCGGTCTTTCAGCAATTCCAACTGGTGACGGACACTTCCGTCGAGCACTGTGTCCCCAATCTGTATCACCAATCCACCCTTCAGTTCTTTGTCAATTCCCAGATTCATTCGGACCGATTTGGCCGTGTACGCCTCCAGGCGGTGCTTGAGGAGCTGTTCCTGTTCCTTGTCGATAGCAATAGCAGACTTCACGCTTGCATCAACGATGCCGTTCCTTTGGTCCAGCAGGATCGCAAACTGCCCGATCACGTCGGGAATAACATCCTCCCTCCCCTTCTTCGTCAGGAGCAGGAAGAATGTGAGAACTTCCTTTCCCACTCTTTTCTCGAAAATTTCCTTCAGGACGAGGCTCTTCTTCCGTGCGGGAATGACCGGGCTGGTCAAAAGGAGCAGAAGTTCCCGGGACTCCTTGAGCAACTTTTCAACGTTTCGAAGGTCGGCGGCAATCGTATCAATCGACCCGCCCTCTTCCGCTGCAGCCATCAGGGCCACTGCGTAACGGCGGGCCACCCGGACATTCTTCATGACCGCGATTCCTTCGCAAGATTCTGAAGAACGCTATCAACGAGGGCTCTCTGTTTTGGAGAGTCAAGGTTGGCGTCAAGAATCTTTCC
>DAIPLH010000385.1:0-1340 GCA_036769325.1 Bacteroidota bacterium | reverse complement strand
AGGTTTCGCGGGCCAATCCGACGACGTAACCGATGGCAATATCGGCCACCTCGCCACGCAGCTGCAGAAGAGCCGCCTCGCGTTCCCGGCCGATCTCCTCTTTCGCCTGCGCAACCATCTGCCGTGAAGCCGAGTTCGCCCGCTCAACAATTTCTGCCTTCAGTTTTTCCCCCAGCTCCCGGCCTTCCCTGATGATCCTCTGCGACTCTTCCCCGGATTTGGCAAGCTGCTTCCTGTTCTCTTCAAGGAGTTCTTTTGCAGCTTTCTGGGCTTCCTCTGCCTGTTGCAGGGAAACACGAATGTTCTCTTCGCGGGCTGTGAGAGCGTGCAGCAAGGGCTTCCACGCAAGTTTTTTCAGCACCACAAGAAGAACAAGGAACGTCAGTATGGTCCAGAGGATCAACCCTGGGTTGATGTCAAGCATTCTCTTCCTCGCAGGGGTTTACTTGGTGGCAAGAATGATGCAGATCGCAAGCGCAAAAAATGTCGCACCTTCGATAAGGGCGGCTGCGATGAGCATCGAGGTACGAACCTGTCCCGCTACTTCAGGTTGACGACCGCTGGCTTCCATGGCAGCGGCAGCAAGTTTGCCGATACCGAGGCCGGCTCCGATAACCGTCAGTCCAGCGCCAATGCCGGCTGCAAAAAAACCAAGACCAGTTGCTTCCATAACGTAACTCCTCCTAAGAGATGGGTAACTATTGATGTGTGTTCTATTGTGTTACAGGTTTCAGTGTGATCCGTGATCTTCCGACGCGTGGCCTTCAGCCGCCTGCATACCGAGGCCCATAAAGAGGGAAGTCAGCATTGTGAAGATGTAGGCCTGAAGAAAAGCAACAAAGAGCTCAAGCAGCATGATGCCAAGGACAAAACCGAACGGACCGATCGCAACGACATACGACTTGAAGATGAAAATCAGTCCGAGCAAGGCGACAATGACGATGTGTCCCCCCGTCATGTTCGCAAATAGACGAATGCACAGGGCGAACGGCTTTGTAAACAAACCGAGGACCTCAATCGGGATCATGATTGGCCAGAGGGCCCAGTGAACACCGCCGGTCAGATGCATGATATAGTGGCCGAACCCCTGCGCCCGGATTGCGGCAACCTGGATCATGATGAAAGCGATTATTGCAAGTCCTGCGGTGACGCTCACGTTGCCCGTTGCGCTAGCACCATACGGGAAAAGGCCCATCAGATTCATTATCAGAACAAAAAAGAAGGTGGTCAGCAAGTAGGGGACGTAGCGGATTCCCGCGGGGCCCATATTCGGGATAGCGACTTCATCGCGGATGAACACGACAAAAATTTCGAAAAGATTGCCGAAACCGGTAGGGACC
>DAIPLH010000384.1:0-3316 GCA_036769325.1 Bacteroidota bacterium | reverse complement strand
ACCTCGTGGAATCTCTTCCGCTCCTGTTCTGGGTTCTTGCAGCCCGTTTCATGCCGGGGCCTCTGACCGTTGTGTTACGAAAGTCATCCGGGTTGCCAAAGAGTGTTACTTCGGGGCTTAATACCATTGCCGTCAGAATCCCGGACCATCCTGTTGCCCGGGCCTTGCTCATGGAAGTGAATGTTCCACTCGTGGCCCCATCAGCAAACCTCTCCGGGAAGCCAAGTCCCACAAGAGCAGAGCATGTTCTTGAAGATTTCGATGGGCGGATTGCCGCTGTTCTTGATTCGGGAAGGAGTCGAATCGGTCTCGAGTCGACTGTCCTTGACCTGACAAAAACAACACCGGTTCTCCTTCGTCCCGGTGCGGTTGGGCAGGAGGAAATCGAGGAAGCAATAGGGATTGCTATCAATGTCCGGAAACACCGGGCAAATCGGCCTTCATCCCCTGGCATGAAGTACAAGCACTATGCGCCCGAGGCAGAGGTTGTGCTGTTCGAAGGAACACCCGCCCGTATTGCACGCGCAATGAAGTCGATGGCCCGATCACTAAAAGGGCAGAGACGTGTGGGCGTACTGGGTCAGAGCAAACTCGCAAGGAACTTTCAGGGAGCAGAATTTATTTCTCTGGGGGACTCAAACCCGGCCGTTGCTGCCCATCGGTTGTTCGATGCCTTTCGCTCAATGGACCGGAAGGGAGTAGAGGTTATCCTCTGCGAAGGTTTTGCCGAAGGGAAAATGGGAACTGCGTTGATGAACCGGCTCAGGAAGGCGGCGACAAGAAGGATCAGGGTATGACAATCGAGCCGTCGGTGGCGTTGCGATGAAGATTCAACTCCCGAAAGACCTCCATCCAAAATTACTGACTATTCTCAGGAGCGGCTATTCACGTGAACAGTTCACGGCGGATCTGATTGCCGGCTTGATCGTTGGCATCGTTGCCCTTCCCCTCGCAATTGCTTTTGCGATCGCCTCAGGTGTGAAACCGGAGCAGGGTCTTTACACTGCAGTGATTGGCGGCTTTGTGGTCGCTGTTCTTGGGGGGAGCCGCGTCCAGATCGCAGGCCCAACAGGGGCATTCATCGTGATTGTCTATGGGATAGTCCAAACCCATGGCTATGACGGATTAGTGGTTGCGACGCTCATTGCCGGCGTGCTGCTCGTCATCATGGGCCTGTCCGGGTTTGGGACACTGTTGAAATTTGTTCCGTATCCACTAACGGTTGGTTTCACGAGCGGTATTGCACTGATCATCTTTTCATCACAGATCAATGATTTCCTCGGTCTTGGGATCAGAGACCCTCCCGCTCATTTTGTCGCGAAATGGGGTGTGTTGATCGATCATCTGCCTTTGATCGATCTCCCATCCCTTTCGGTCGGTTCCGTATCGATTCTCCTCATAGTCGGGTTCCAGCGATTGGCACCGAGAATCCCCGGATCGCTTGTCGCTATTCTTCTCGTGACGACGGTCGTCCATCTCGCACACATTCCAGTGGCGACAATCGGTACGCTCTTCGGCTCAGTCCCAAACATGCTCCCTGATCCTCAGATTCCGAAGGTTTCATGGCAGACGATGACTGAGATGTTCTCCCCGGCGATCACCATCGCAATGCTCGGAGCAATCGAATCACTCCTCTCTGCTTCGGTCGCTGATGGAATGATCAGGTCCCGCCACCGACCGAACATGGAACTGGTAGCGCAGGGTGCGGCGAACATTCTTTCGCCGCTGTTTTCCGGAATTCCCGTTACAGGAGCAATTGCAAGAACAGCGACCAATGTCAAGAGCGGGGGGAGGACTCCCGTCGCAGGAATTGTCCACAGTCTAGTCTTGTTGCTCGTCATGCTCGTTTTTGGCCAGTGGGCAACGCTCATTCCAATGCCTGTCCTCGCGGCAATCCTGCTGGTTGTTTCCTACAACATGAGCGAATGGCATTCGTTCATCAGGTTGATGAAGTCTCCCCGGAGCGATGTCGCCGTGATGCTGGTGACCTTCGCACTGACAATCATTGTCGATCTGACAGTTGCAATTCAGGTTGGTGTAATTCTTTCTGCGTTGCTCTTCATCCGTCGAATGGCGAGCGTCAGTCAGGTCACACCACTGACAAGAGACCTCCGGGATGTCGATGAAGCAGACTCCGACGGTGCTGGCCAAATGCCGTTGCCGGAAGGAATTGAAGTCTTCGAAGTGTATGGATCGCTCTTCTTCGGGGCGGTCGAACAGTTCACGGAGACAACGCGGGCATTGAAGAAGAAACCCAGAGTCTTCATTCTGGAAACCCGAAACCTTCTGGCGATAGACGCGAGCGGGATCAGGGCGCTCGAAGATCTCTTTAGTCAGCTCTCAGGCGAGGGAACACGGTTTATGATCTGCGGGATTCACAAACAGCCGTTGGTTGCACTGTCGCAGTCAGGCTTTGTGGATCGGATGGGTGAGGATAATCTTGCAGGAAGCCTGGACGAGGCATTGGAGATGGCTACGAAATCCCTTTGATCAACAGGTCAGCGTATCAGGGTCAGTCCTTCTTTTGCTTCATCCAGTGATCGACGGCCCCCGCAAACCTTGATGGCGATTGTGGATCCATCCTGAAATAGAGTGCCGGCTCGATCAGTTCAATCTCCATCAGACAATACTCTCCTCCCTCATCGAGAACGAAGTCGGTTCTTGCGTAGAGCGGTACTTCCGGAAGAACATCCAGAACCTTTCGCCCCGCCTCCTGCAACGCGTTTCCCGGTTGAAAAGCCGTAATGAGCCCCCCATGTTCTTCCTGGACCCGGAAATCACCGGGCTTTGGTGTCTTGAGGATGGCGTGACTGTATTCACCATTGAAGTAGAAAAGGGAGTATTCACCTTCGTTCACGACGTTGTCCATGAAGCACTGTGCAAGGAATCCGCGTTGGCCGAAGGATTGGTAGGCTCCATCATAGTGTGACCTGGGCCCATCCGGCCGGAGCGGAAAAGTAAAATCAGCATTCGCCCCAACAAGGGGCTTCACAATGATGGCATCCGTGCTGAGCTGGCTCCTGAGGTTGATCAGGGATTCTTCACTCAGTGAGTGCCCCATTACTGTTGGAACAATACGAATGCCTTTCCGCGAAAGGTCAAGGAGGTACGACTTGTGGGAATTCCATCGGATGAGTGCGAGACTGTTCGCGAGGAAGGCATTGGATTGCTCGATGACCTCCATCACCGAAAGAAATTGTTCGAGATGGTGATGATAGTCCCACGTGGTTCTTGGGATGACAATTTCAAACCGGTCCCATTGGGCTGCAGGGTCTGTCCATGAAACAAAACTCACCTCCCAGCCGAGTGACCGGAG
>DAIPLH010000383.1:0-3321 GCA_036769325.1 Bacteroidota bacterium | reverse complement strand
AGACGACGACCGGAGTGATCCGGCTCAAGGCGCTCGAACGTGAGGGAAAGCTCGGCTTCCCTGTGATCGCGGTGAACGAGGCCCAGACGAAGCACATGTTCGACAATCGCTACGGAACCGGTCAGTCGACACTCGATGGCATCATCCGATCCACAAGCGTCCTCATTGCCGGCAAGAATATTGTGGTCGCCGGCTACGGCCATTGCGGCAAGGGAGTTGCGATGCGCGCAAGCGGGCTTGGAGCCAATGTCATCGTGACCGAGGTGAAACCGACAGCCGCGCTGAAAGCGACACTCGAGGGCCACGTGGTCATGAAAATGAGTGATGCTGCGAAGGTTGGCGATATCTTCATTACCGCCACCGGCGTAAAGGATATCATTACCAGGAGCCACTTTGCTTCGATGAAGGATGGGGCGATCGTATGCAATACAGGCCACTATGATTGCGAGCTGAACCTCACTGACCTCGGCAGCCTGACGAAGTCAGTACGGACAATCCGTGAAGACAATGAAGAGTACCTGCTCAAGAACGGCAAGAAGATCTACGTGCTGGCCAAGGGCCGGTTGGTGAATCTTGCCGCGGCAGAAGGACACCCCTCGGAAGTAATGGACATGTCCTTTGCGAACCAGTTCATGTCACAGCTTCGTCTGGCTGAACTCGACCGCAAGGGAAAGCGACTTGAAAACACCGTTCACGATATCCCCGCCGAACAGGATCAGGAGATCGCACGGGTTAAGCTTCGCACCATGGATCTCTCGATCGACCGCCTTACGCGCGAACAGAAGCTGTATATAACCGACTATAGCTCAGGGACGTAAGACTAGAAGCTAGCACGTTCGTAAGTCAAGCCTTGTCGTTGGGCAAGCCCGTTCGTTAAGCAAGCATCGTCGTAAGGCAAGCCTGTTCGTTAAGCAAGAATCGTCGTAAGTCAAGCCTTGTCGTGAGGCAAGCCCCGCCGTAATGCAAGCCGCTCTAAGCTCTGGGCTTTTCGCTGTCGTCCCGCCGCTTCCACTTCAAATTGATACTCCCATGCATTCCATTATTCTCATTTCAGGAATGCTGGTAGCCTTTCATGCCCCGCCCGTTGAAGACACCGGCGTTATTCTTTATACAGAAAACTTTGATCTGCTCACCCCGCCTGAATTGCCCTTTGGCTGGACCTCCTCACAGAACAGGTCACCCGGGACAAGTGACTTCACAACGACGGCAAGCTCTCCACTCTCGGCACCGAATGCACTGATCTCGACGAACGCTACCATCGATCAGTACGTCGTTTCACCTCCTGTCATCTTCCACGAAGCAATCCCGGAATCGATCACGTTTTTCACACGACGATCGTCATCCCACATCGCGACCGTCGTTCTCGAAGCCTCCCCGGATGACGGAAAGACCTTTCCGTTTCTTCTGGGAGACACGCTCGTCAATGCGGGGTCGGCCGACTACGTGCGCGCAGCCGCTGAGATTCCGGAGACACTTGCGCTATCACCGACAGTCCGTTTCCGGTGGAGGGTGATCGGCACCACGTCGGGCAGTACCGGTACGTTTCGCATCGATGACATCCAGATCAGTGCAAGGGTCCAGGATGATCTCGCCGTTTCACGGATAGCACTCCCTCCAATTCCCGCGGGAAGTTCGGATCCGCTCAACATCTCAATCCACATCACAAATCAGGGGCTCCGGCCAGCTCACGATTTTGAGGCTGGGCTCTTCCTTGATGAGAATGAGGATTCAGTTGCAGCACCAGGGGAACAGCTCGCATCCATGTTCATTCCGGATACAACTCACCCGGAAGACTCCATCGCTGTTGAGTTTTCCGTTCCCCCACTGAGCCCGGGGACACACCTCATTATCGCTACTGTTCACAGTGCCCAGGACAGCAACGCTGAAAATGATTCACTGGCAACACAATTACGGATCCCGCATCCTTCCGGCGCATTGGTCATCAATGAAATCCTGTTCGATCCGCTGACAGATGAGGGAGAATATCTAGAACTCTTCAACACCGCGACCGATAGTATTGATCTGAACGGGTGGGTTGTCAGGGGTCGCATGGGAAGCTCCGGGACAGCTGATGAATTCATCATGTCCGGCATTCCCCATGAAATCTCCCCGGGAGGCTTCCTTCTTCTGGCAGAGGACTTATCACTCCTTACGTTCTTTCCTTTTCTCGTTGACGATAAGGGGCTTCTTCTATTAGTCACGGGTGGTTCCCCGAGCCTGAACAAAGATGGCGACGAGCTCGTTCTGTGCGACCCCGCGGGTGCCGTCATCGACAGCGTCCCCTATCTCCCCTCATGGCATCATCCCGACGTAATCGATGTGAACGGCCGATCATTGGAGAAGATCAATCCAGCGTTGAACGGTGTTGACCCGAGGAACTGGAGTACAGCTGCAGCCCCTGAAGGTGGAACGCCTGGCCGCCAAAACAGTCTCTACTCAGGCACACCACCCACACACTCAGCGCTCACCTTCTCCCCCAACCCATTTTCGCCCGATGGCGACGGCCGGGATGACATGACAATCATTCGCTATGAAGCACCTGAAGGATCATCAACAATATCATTACAGATCTTCGATATCGACGGGCGGCTTATCCGAAGACTCGCGACAAATGAGCTCACAGGCCCGTCCGGGAACATCGTCTGGGACGGATTGGATGATCAGCACAGAAAGGCGCGGATTGGAATGTACGTTGTGTTTCTGGAGATCTTCGGAAGAAATGGCGAAGTGATCGCCGTAAGAAAAGCGGTTGTCGTTCTGGCGGGAAAACTCTGAGGGGTTCACATGAGGTTGGTCATTGACCATCCTCTCTCTATTCCCCTTCCGGCCTCCACATGCTGGAGAAACTGCCGAACATAAGCTTATCCACAGTCTCGACAATCTCCTCAAGTGGAGTGGTCTTGTCGAAAAAGAAGTCCAGCTGCTCATCAAGCTGGAGGAAGTCCTTGTAAATGTCCTTGAACCCCGAAATAAAAATAAACATCGTCTTCCTGTAGCGATCCATCTCTCTCGCAAACGCGTGGAGTTTCAACCCGTCAAGCCGCGGCATCCGGATATCGGAGATGATCATGTCGACGTCGAACTTCGAGAGCATTGTACACGCTTCTTCACCATCTTCTGCTGTGTGAACGGTGTAGCCGTTCTCAAAGAATGCATCCCTCAACAGCTTCAGATAGTCCTTGTTGTCGTCGACCAGAAGAATCGTCATTTCACGCCTTTCACACAGGTTTTCCTTCCACACTCCAAGCCAAAACCCTGCCAGAACGAGCAGGCTCAGGAAAGCATTGACAATCAACCCTGGGATGAAACAGGGGAAAGAAT
>DAIPLH010000382.1:0-3324 GCA_036769325.1 Bacteroidota bacterium | reverse complement strand
CTGATGCTCTCGACCCTTCTCCGGTCAATAACCTTTCATCCGGCGGTCACATCCACGCTGGAGATTCTCAGCAGCACCCTTGTCCCTTCGGTGATGATTGCGGTTGGATTCAGAATCAGGCTGCGGATTCCTCAGCAGCATCGGGTTCCGCTCACAGTTGGACTGGCGCTGAAACTCGTACTTTCTCCATTGTTGGCATTGGCGGGATGTCGGCTTCTCGGGCTTGACGGTGATGCAGTGGACGTCAGCATTTTCGAATCGGGGATGCCACCGATGATTGCGGCATGGGCGGTCGCTTCAAAGTCGGGACTTGATCCTGATCTCGGGGCAGCAATGGTTGGCTTGGGGATACTGCTGTCATTTGCAACACTGCCGCTGCTGTTCTTGTTGCTATGAAAAGACACAAACTTCATAGTTCTTAAATCCTTGTTCATCAATCTGTATTCACTCAGGACAATCGCTTTGTACAGAGCGAAGAGCTTTGTGAATCATGAATATTGAACAAGGAAGTGGGGTAGGGATACGGAAGCTCAGCGCGATCGGGGGCGAAGGGCAATAGCCACACCTCCGAGAATCAGTGCTGCTGCCAGGAGCAATCGCACTGTGACCTCCTCCGACAGAAACAGCACTCCCCCAAGAGCAGCAATCACGGGAACGGAAAGCTGGATGATTGATGCCCGTGCCGCGGTGAGTCCCCGAAGCGCTGTGTACCAAACGGCGTAACCAATTCCTGACGCGATCGATCCTGACCCAACTGCCAGTAATACGCCGCTGCCTGAAAAGTGCATTGTCCCAATGGAGAGGATGCAGAGCAGGAGTGCAAACGGTAGCGTCCTGATGAAGTTGTTTGTCGTATCACCCAGGGGGTCGGTTGTTCCGCGACCTCGAAGCGAGTACCATCCCCAGGAAATTCCGGCCATGATCATCAGCAACGCGCCTTTCGGTTCGGGTGCCTCGAGCCCGGGGAAAACAAGGTACACCAACCCGGCTAACGCGACAACAAGGCCTGTCCACTCACCCACGTATGGCCGCTCGCCGTTGATCACTCCCGCAATCATCATCGTGGCCTGGACGCTTCCAAAAAGAATCAGGGCTCCCGTTCCTGTGCTGAGACTCTGATAGGCAAACGAGAATGTGATGGCGTAGGTGAACAGTAGTGACGAGGATGTCCAGTTTCCGGATGCCACTACCGACTGCTTCCTCCCCAAACCGAGCGAGAGAGCTGACAACATGATGGCACCCGAGAAGAGACGCACAGCAGAGAATCCTGCAGCATCAATAGCTGATCCACCAAGGGCAAGCCGGCAAAGAAGAGAATTTGCGGCAAATGCCAGAAGGGCAATTGAAGCGAGAAGAAATGTCCGTGGTGCTTCTTGCGCGGTTTGCATGATTTCCGGATGTCCCATGAGCTCGATTCATGATCCAACAGGGCAAGATATCTCGCTGGACCTGTCGGGTGATGGCAGTGTTATCGACATGAATGTCGACCTACAGTGTAGGGCGAGATTTATCTCGCTGACATGCTGACGGCAGCACCCTTAGAGGGAAAAAGAAAAACCCTGTCCTCATCGGACAGGGTTCGTGTGTTCAAAAACGCTGGATCAGTCTTAGACGACCGAAACGTTCTTCGCCTGGAGACCTTTCGGTCCCTGCTCGACCTCGAACTGCACCGCATCACCCTCGTTCAGAGTCTTGTAGCCGTCGCCGACAATAGCTCTGAAGTGAACGAAAACGTCTTCGCCTCCATTACGGGAAATGAAACCAAAACCCTTGGCTGCGTTGAACCACTTGACTGTTCCCTTTTCCATGGAACAAATCCTTTCTTGAAAATGTGAAGACCCCAACTCAACCGTTGGGTAAGGTGTACGCCGGATATTGAATCATCTTAAGCATCAACCTGATTTCCGGCGTTCAACCCTGGACGGTGTTGCTGCGGTGATCAGCAGGTCTGAAGATGTCACGGTGTACTGTATTTTGCGCTACAAAGATAAATCATTCTCTAACAAATTCCAAGCCCTTTCCCCATTGTTTTCGGCCTTTTGGGATGGAAAACATGCCGCCTTGTGAGGTGAAAACGAGGGTCAGCGGAAGCTCATTTGGCGTGTTGTTTTCAATTTGCCTCAGGTGTGGGCAGTTTTGTGGACATGAATTCCTAGATTTCTAAGACACGCTGTCCCTCAAATGCCACAGAATTTGAGAATTCAGATTTAGCGTAACGTGAATTTACCTCGAATTGCTTGATTTTCCCTCTTGGCACGGAAGATGTATGAGAGAAATTGAATCGCCCGATCAATTATTCTGCGGTTCGTTTCTGACGAGATCTAAAATCTCTTACAGATGAAAACAATCAGGCCTCTGGCAATTGTCGACCCGGTATCCGCCCCCCTCCAGATGTGGGTCCCTTGTTGGCAAGATGCGGTGAAGCTGCCATGAGGCTGCTCAATGAATCCGGTTCCGGCCGACATGGTCGGCGGGAATGGACGCAGAGAAGCGGCCGGAGCCGGATCTTGATAAGGAGCTAAGGAATGGACCTCTACCTGGAATTCAGAAAAATGGTAAGACCGATCGTTATCGAAGAGAAAAAGGCGGAAACGATCGAAACCGAGGATCTCTCTTCACTGAGAAAGCCGGACCAAAAAGAACAAAAAGAAAAAGAAGAAGTTAAGCGCGTGCGGCCATCGTACGTTTTTGCGCGGTGAGTCCGGTGGGTTGCCTGGAGCCTGTATCAAGAGAAAGAAAATCGCAGTAGTTGCCTAAGAGAGCCACCCGTGAGAACGGTACCAGGCGACCGTCTCCCGGATTCCTTCCCCGATACTGAACTTCTCCTCAAATCCAAAATCCCTCTTCGCCTTCCCCGAGTCGCACGTCCAATAGTTCTGAACAATATCCCTTCCCTTCTCAATGTTCAGGAGTGCCGGTTTCGAACTGAAGAGAGAGAAGAACTCTGCGACGCCGGAAATCCCGAAAACCAACAGCTCCGGAACCCTGATCCTCAATGTCCTCCTCCCCAAAACCTTCCTTGTAATATCGCCAAGCATTTTCCAGCTGTAGATTTCCTTACTGGAGATAAAGTATGTTTGTCCAATCGATGCACCGCTCTCGCCGGCGAGGACGAAACCGTGGACAAGGTCCGCAGCGTGGATCAGGCTGACAAACTTATCTCGAAGCCCGATCATTGGCTGCAACCCTCGATTCATGGTGCGAAAGAACTCAAAAATGTCTTTGTCCCTGGGTCCATACACTGCAGGAGGGCGGACAATCGTGATCGGGAGCCTGTCCAGAAACCGATGGCATTCCTGTTCAGCCTTCCACTTACTCTTTCCA
>DAIPLH010000381.1:780-3327 GCA_036769325.1 Bacteroidota bacterium | reverse complement strand
TCACGCGCTCAAGTAGCTGGCGATAAAAGACGGTGCGCTCTTCCGGACCTGGATACTTCGCGTAGGAAAGATGCAGATCGGTTCCGACCAGTTGTGTTGGATCGAAACCCATGGGCACCTGACACCATCCAGGATCTGAGGAAAGATGAAACTGTATTCATCATCGGAACCGGACTCACAATGGTCGACGTTGTCCTCACGCTCCGCCATCGTCAGCATCGCGGACAGGTCATCGCAGTTTCAACACATGGATACGTGCCCCAACCACACAAGCCAACGTCACCGTACCCTTCCTTCATTGAAGAGCTACAGCCGTTGAATTCAACTCTGGATCTCCTGAAGGTTATCAGGAAACACATACGTCTGGCCGAGGGTACCGGCACCGACTGGCGGGCGGTTGTTGATTCTCTGAGACCTCATACTCAGGAAATCTGGCTCCGACTTCCCCTTGAGGAGAAGCATAGTTTCCTTGCACACCTGAGGCACCTCTGGGGTGTTGCAAGACACAGGATGCCTCCTGAGTGCGCTCAGATCATCGATGAAATGGCAACGTCTGGTCAACTGAGGATTGAAGCCGGAAGGATAACCCGACTTTCAGACCAGGGAGGAAACATCGAGGTCGAATATCTGAGGAGGGACAACTCTGAGAGTGTAGTCCTCAACGCTGGATCCGTGATCAACTGTACCGGACCCGAATCGAATCTGAACAAGATCAAGGATCCGCTCATCGAAAATCTGCTCAAACGCGGGCTGATACGAAATGATGACCTTTCAATGGGAATCGATGCGCTGCCAAACGGATCTGTGATCAATCGGGAGGGGGTGCATTCCGACAATCTCTACACTCTGGGTCCGCCTTTGAAGGGAATTCTGTGGGAGTCGACCGCTGTTCCGGAGATTCGGCAACAGGCACATGACCTTGCAAACCTACTTCATGCCGCTTTCTTAAAGAACACCAATGAGGGAAAGTCTGTTCTCACAAAAGATTCCAAGCACAACTCGGTCCCGGTAGGAGTCACAGCCGCATTGATTGGATAACTGGGAGGAACATCAAGGAGGGCACTAGAGGGAAGTCTCTTTGGAGAAGCACCTCACAATGAAATTGATCGGTGAGCCTGTCGTGGCCGGATTTCTTTTTCTTCTCTACTACTTCATTTCCATCTTCTTTTAGCAGGTTCCCCTTGTGTCCTCCTGAATCTCCGTGGGGGGCTCTACTCTGGAGAGAGCACGCGGACAGGTTTGGGAGGCACTTGGGGAATTTCAAAATGGGACGAATCCAACCGAAGTACGGCAGCACCGCCTGTCAATCCATCGGCACAAAGCGACATCCCGCAGGGAACAATCCGTCCGGGACATCTTCTACACAAAATCATGGTCGATCCGTGATTTTCCCCGCAGTCACCGTAATTACCATACACAAGAGTGCACCAATGGCAGCGAGCCCCGTGTCCTTCTGTGCATCCCATTCGTCTCCCTGCGTCCCGAGATAGGCTGTTCCCAGCTCAGGGTTCGTCACGGCAGCCGCGAACCATTCTGCAACCTCATACATGGCGCTCATTCCAAGTGTCATTGTGATGGGCAGAAAGAAGAGCCAGAACCCAACGCTTCGCGCGGAGCGCTGAACGAGCTCGCGCATCGGATATGCCAGCAACAGGCCGAAGCTGCAATGGACGATCCGGTCGTAGTGGTTCCGGCTCAGGTTGAATTGCTCCTGAAGCCAGAAGCCAAACGGGACCTCGGCATAGGTGTAGTGAGTGCCTATGGAGTGCAGAATCATGAACGCAGTGAGCAATACGTAGGAGAGATCGGAAAACGGAAACCGTTTGTAGGTTAGAAGCAGGACGGGGACAGAGGCGAACACAAGGACGTTTTCGAGAAGCCAGTCATCCGGATAGAGTGGCTCAATGGCCGCAAGCACCCATACCACGCAGAATGCCGCAAGGAGGAACCACAAGAGCCCGTTGCTCCGGAAATCGGGCCGGGGGTTACCTGACGCAGTTGTGAACATTGTCGGCGAGACTCCTTCTCGAGCAGCGATTGACTGTTGAACCGCGAATCCACGCGAATGCAGTTTTGGATGGAGAGTACAGCACAACGCTCATTGTTCATACCGATTCGCGATCCCATTCGCGTCCATTCGCGGTTTGATATTTTTTAGCTGGAGCCTATTTCAACAACATCATCTTTCGACTCTCGGACCTTCCCCCTGATCGTAATCTGTAAATGTAAACACCACTCGGCTCATCCTTTGCATCCCACTCGCGCACGTACTCGCCCGGACTCAGCCTTTCATCAATTAGTACTGCGACCTCACGCCCAAGCATGTCATACACCTGAAGTGACACCCATCCGTAATCCGAAATCCGAAATCCGATCTCCGTCTTCGGATTGAACGGGTTCGGATGGTTCTGATACAGCATCGTCCGTTCCGGAATCCCTCCTGTCTCTCCACGAACAGAGGTGATCTCATCGTTCATGTAGAGCTCAAGACCACCTCGATGACAACCGATGATAAGGTCCTGGTCACCATCGCCGTCGAGATCCGTC
>DAIPLH010000381.1:0-770 GCA_036769325.1 Bacteroidota bacterium | reverse complement strand
GCGCGCACTCATGGACAGAATCGATGTCCCCATACATGGTTGTAACAAGAGCAAAAACCGGGTCGTCTGGCGGGCCATCGTTCTGGTAAAGGCGTAACACGCCATCGCCGGACCCAACAAGCAAATCCTCATCTCCGTCATTGTCCTCATCCACGAAATGTGGCTTGCAGTTCCCGCCGACCGTTATTCCGGAAAAGGAAGTACTCTCAAGGGTGAAGTGGGGAACCTGCGCTGATCCTGTATTTCTGTAGAAAGTGATTGTTCCGGCTGATCTTCCCACAAACAGGTCCTGATCGCCGTCACTGTCTGCATCAAAGAATGAAGGAGCGGCAGAGAATCCGACGCTCACCGTGTCGAACAACCACGACTCACGCGCAAGAACCGGCGTGGATGGACTTCCGGTGTTCCTGTAGAAATCAATCTTGCCAAAAAAGGTTCCAAGGAACATGTCCATGTCATCGTCTGCATCGATATCGGTAAATACAGGAGCAAGAGCCTGGGAACCGGTCCCCGAAATGAAGGTCGAATCTTCGAGCAGAAAGGCCGGCTGCAGCTGTGAACCGATATGCCGCAGAAACGCAACCTGGCCATGGAGGTTCCCAACAAAGAGATCCTTGTCGTTGTCAGCATCGATATCCACAAACGCCGGGGCAGACTGCAGGTCCAGATCGAGCGTTTCGAGATAGTTCAGGGATCTCAATTGATAGTCGAATGAATCCGGCATCCCGGTGTTTTCATAGAAGCGGAAGTTGTCCTTCACGGCAATGGAG
>DAIPLH010000380.1:0-3335 GCA_036769325.1 Bacteroidota bacterium | reverse complement strand
CCAACTCCTTTTTTCCCTTATCGATCAGCTCCTCTTCGAAGCTTGGATAGACTACCTGGCCAAACCCAAGGTCCGCCGGGTAGACAGTCGGCTCAACCACGTACACCAGATGCAATGATGCGTCGAATTGACGCGCAAGAGGAACCGCATAGCGGAGAGCATTCTTGGAGTGCACAGAAAAATCAATCGGGACCAGAATGCGGTTCAGACCGAAGGGAAAAGGCCGTTTCTTTGCAGAAGCAGAAACTTTTCGGACTGGTTTCTTCCCACCCTTCGGCGCGGCTGGCTTCTTTTTCATTAAGGTTCTCCGGAAACTAGTGGCCCGGATTTTCTAAAATCAGGGTCGCTCAGTCGTTATACACGAACTTGAGCCATCCGTGAGGGTCCTTGGCTTCCTTCACGATTTCAAAGAATTTCTTTTGCAGATCCCTCGTGATCGGTCCCGGCTTCCCGTCTGCAACCTTGAGCTTGTCAACCGATCTGATTGGTGTTACCTCGGCTGCCGTCCCGGTGAAGAAGAGTTCATCTGCGACATAAACCATTTCGCGCGGGACTGAGGTGACATGGACCTTGTATCCCGACTCTTCGGCAAGCTGGATAACGGAACCTCTTGTCACTCCGGGAAGGAGCGACGAAGTAAACTGCGGCGTGTAAATCACATTGTCTTTCACCGCGAACAGGTTCTCCCCGGTTCCTTCGCTGAGATGTCCGAAGACATCCAGGGCAATCGCTTCATGGAAGCCCGCCTGCAAGGCCTCAGCTTTCATGAGTTGGCCCAGAAGATAATTCCCTCCGGCTTTTGCCATCGCAGGAAGAGTGTTCGGAGCGGGTCGTTGCCATGTGGAAATGCACACATCTATCCCGTCCTCATGAGCCTTCGCTCCGAGATATGATCCCCATTCCCAGACCGCAATCGCGACATCAACCGGACATGTGAGAGGATTGACACCAACGTCTCCATATCCCCGATAGACCACCGGACGAACATAGCATGCCTCCAGCTTGTTCGCACGGATGCATTCCAGGATTGCCTTTTCAATCTCAGCTTCGGTGTACGGAATTGGCGTGCGATAAATCTTTGTAGAATCAAAGAGCCGCGTGATATGCCGGTCAAGACGGAAAATAGCAGGTCCTTTCGGCGTCTTATAACAGCGGATCCCCTCAAACCAGCTGGAGCCGTAGTGTACGACGTGCGAAAGGATATGGATATTGGCATCCTTCCAGTCAATCAACTTCCCATTCATCCAGATTTTGTCAACTGGTTTCACTGGCATGGTGACCTCACGTTCAATTGAAGAGACAAGGTTCGAGAACCGGCGGGCAGTGTGGCGTCGCCCATTTGATCAGCCGCTTTCCGGCTTCTGGATCTGCGTGCGGAAAGGGGGAACGGAATGTGGAGAAGATAAGAAAAGAGGGGGACAGATAACAGTGCCGGCCAAAAAACCAGTTGCCCCTCAGTTGGGGGTCAACACCTTCTTCAAATCCTTACCAATGACCTCTCCCCAGAGTCGATGCCCCTCCTTATCCAGATGGTTCCAATCATAAAAAAGAGCTTCAATCCTTTCCCGTGGAAGAGACCGGATTTCAGGACGCTCACCGAGGTATGTAACGCTCAGGTCACTCATTCGGAGAAGCGTTGCAACCACGGTATCTGCAGGGACTCCGTCAAGCAGCTGGCTCGTGTTGGTTGACATGTAGATGAGATGGGTACGCCCTTGTGCTTTCAGAAACTCATCCATCTCTTTGAGCCGGAGAACTGCCCTTTCCACACCCTTTTCCCGCTCATCCGGACGGATATCCTCTTCATATCCCTCCTTTGATAACTGAAAGACGTGAAAGGCCGCGAGGACCAGTAACTCTTCAATGGCAAGAGCCGGTTTTCTGGTCCAGAACGGTTGCCCCGCGAACTTCGAAAGACCGCGATCAAAATCCATCTCCTGGAGAACCGTGACGTAGACCGATGCCGGAAGGAACCTGCCCCCGACGACGAGTGCGTGGATGTTCTCAACGCCCCAACCGTTGACGCCTCCATTGCCGGACATGAATTGAGGGAGATCTGCAACGGCAAGATGGCTGAACAGATCCGTGTTCGAGACATACGTGCCACCGAATGTGACGGAGTTTCCGAGGAAAAGGACCTTGTTGGCCGTCGAAGAGTCCCAATCAGTGTTTGCCCTCAGCCCGAGGTTGTTCACCTTGATCCGGATCCCCCGCCTGCTGACGTGCTGATCCTCCTTCAGGCGGTACCCGTATAGGGGGCTCGACCGATACAGAAGTGGATCACCAAGGCCCATCGCAAAGCGGAGGAAGAGCTCAATGAGAAGGAGTGTTATAAGTAGAGTTGAAACTGCAATTCCTGCATTTACACCGAACCTGCGCCATGGAGCAGAAGGCCGAGAGTCGTTTTGCCGCCCCTGCTTCAAAGCGGTTTCTCGTAGATCCGGTAGGTCTTGTAACGCTCTCCGTTCATCAGCTCCGCGCCACGGATCATCATCACATTGTCTTCAAGGATCCAACTCGCCTCCCCTGTCGGGTGGCCCCGCGCAACCGCCCTCGTTCCTGCTTCATAGAATAACACGCCGCCGATTCCGGTATTGACATACTCAGGCAGGACACCAAGGATCACTATGCGTGCAGCATTGATTCTCTTCTTGAAGAAAAGATAGCGGAAGAGGAAAGGGAGGAGATACCCACCCTTGTTTTTGATCATGATCTGGTTCAGATCGGGGAGTGTAAGAGCAAAGCCGACAGGAACTCCTTTTGACTCGACGATCTGAACAAGTTCCGGATTGACAATAGCCTTGAGGTCCTTTGCCGAGTACATGAATTCTTCATCCGTCATCGGAACTTCTCCCCAGTTCCTGGACCATCCCCTATTGTAAAGGTCCCGGATTGTTCGGACCTCATTGTCAAAATCCTTCATGTTCAGGGTTCTTATCACGAGGCTCTGCCTGGTCTTCACCAGTTCCGAGACTCTTCTCAGCTTTTCAGTAATGAACGTTGCCGCCACAAGGCGAAATGCATACATGTCCTTCGCCTTGACCAGACCGAATGCCTCGACAAGAGCCGGATAGTATGAAGGATTATATGCCATGAGCACCGCCGGCTGATACTGAAAACCGTCGACCAGAAGACCATACTCGTCATTCACGGAAGGACTGGCGGGACCCCTCATTGCAGTGACGCCTTTCCCTTTCAACCACTCGGATGCGTGGGTAAAGAGCGAGCGGGCCAGGCTCACATCGTCAACGGATTCAAAAAAACCGAAGAAGCCAATGTTCTCCCCATGCTCCTTGTTATGGTTGTGATTCACGATCGCAGCAATCCTTCCAACC
>DAIPLH010000379.1:0-3339 GCA_036769325.1 Bacteroidota bacterium | reverse complement strand
GCTCGAACGAGCGCCCCTTTTTCCAAAACTTGCCGGAATCATTATGGTCAAAGGGGTAAAAGAGTGATTCAAGCAATGGTCATATGGCCACCCTATCCATATGAGGCTGGGTTTTGTGTGACGGACGATCCTGACGCTTCGACATTGGCTCAGACTCGTGCCGTCTATGACTACCTTTTATCGAGATCTTTTGTCACGACTAAAGCCGTATGGGCTTTCGAGCCAGAGGAAGGGTGCGGCCTTCCAGCCACTCCCGATTCTACCCTTCGCGGCATAACGTTGCAGAATGAGGACTTTTTTTCTTATTGCAAGGAACTTTACCAAAATGGGTTTGAGCTGTGTCTACACGGTGCTTCTGCCGGAAATAACAAACGAGAACGTACGCGAGACGCTCTCGATCTCTTTGCAGAACACTTTGGTAAACCCGATACCTTTATCTGCCATTCGAAGAATGCCGAGAACCTCTATTGGGAAGACAACGTTACGTCACGATTTCCATTCCGTGCTTTGCTTGGTGCATATTCAAAACATTCCTGCGAAGGAGAATCGGAACCGAGCCCATACTATTGGGGAGATATTTGCTACTCAAAAATAAATCAGATACGTCTTTACAGAACCAGGCGCCGAAATACGCTAGAGATCAACCCTTCAATGCCATATTATGATGATCGCAAGCCACTTGTGAACGGCTGGTTCGCTGCAACGAAGAGAGCCTTGGCGGATTGCGCGGCCGAGGACGCGTTGGAAAGATTGAAGAGGGAACATGGGCTGACAATACTCTACCAATATCTACACAGATATGCAGATGCAGAATCGCAAAGACTAAATGATAAATTCGTTCAATCCGTGGAACGAATCTCTTCCGATTCTGGAATTATTGTTCAAACCGTCACCTCTGTCATGAAACGCTTAAGACAGATCCAAGGGGTGTTTGTCGTATATCAGGAAGACCATTTTTGGATCGTCAATGTGAACGACGAGGATATCGCTGACCTGCAGATCGTTGCAAACCAACCTATTGGCATTGAGCTCCATGATGGCAATGTTCTGACCAGCGGATGTACACTTGTGTTTAAGACCGTGCCAAGGAACTCTGTGACATCATTCCGGACATCAGATCATATCTTCTTCTCTAACAAGAACTCATTCGCAGCAGAGAAAGACAGACATGTTTCTTGTGACTTGCCTTTCGGGAAACTTCTCATCAATCTCGATGTGGACAAGTGGCAGATCCCGGGAGGTGACTCTATTCCTCCTGGTTCCTTCCTCTTGACGACCCGGCGTGGTGGAACAGGGATCCCCATTTTATCGAGCCTGCCGTACAGAGAAGAATTAGCATTGATCCTTGATCAATCAGCATTGATTGGTCGCGAAGTCATCCTAAGGAGACGAAGCCTAAGCATTGAAAAATACTTAGACAGCTCGCGCCAAATTCCCTTGGAAAACCATGAGAATTGGTGATATTCATGATTTACATTCTGATGCGGAGACAAGTTCATGAGGCGAATAGAGAGAATAGGTTCTTCAATATCCATCGAACGAATGCACTGATCCTTCTTGTTTTTGGAACGATCTCTATCGTTCGTGGGGAGGAACTACTCATAATTGGTCCGGAAAGAAACAAGGAAGAGCAACAACGCGGGATTGAAGAGGTGGAATTGAATCCCATGTCTGATTCCTTGCAGACATTGTCTCAAGATGCCAACATCCGATTTGCAAAGCCAGTCACCGCGAACATCAGCCTTGCTGTTACCGCATCGGCAATCGCAGCCGTCTCTATCGGCTACTCAATCCTTCCGCAGTTTGAGTTGAGTGTTTCAGCCCTGGCCCTTTCTGCAATCCTCTCCTATAACGCACGGGGTGTTTCATTGAATGGTCGTTTCTACCTTTTACCTCAAAGACATGTCTCTCCATTCATCCTTGTTGGCGCGGGCCCCGTTTGGAAGGATGAGAATGGATACCATACCATTGGAGGGGCAATCGTCTCTTTGCAGTTTGGATGGGACTACACCTCTGATGTCGGATTTTGTGCGTTCCTGGGAGTTGGACCGATTCTCACCGTTCTCGAGGGCGAGCAGGCCAACGGAGCGCTTGCTCAGATTGGGCTGGGTTGGAGGTTCTAAACGGCTGTTCCTCAATTGGTAGATGAGGATGGTGTTTCGGTTTCTACTGGAATCTATTTCTACACGCTCTCATCTTCAACCAATCATCTCACGAAATGATGATCCTACTGCGGTAACCTCACCATACTTCAAAGAAGATTCCTGCCTGAGTATCACACTTGGGTTACGATTCCAGCAGCCTTGATTCTGGCTGCTATCGACAAGGCGGCCCTTCGTCCCAGCTGAAACTTCGAGGAAGGGTGCCTTGATGTTGGGCTTCAGTCCTCAGCAAATACCAAGGCATCCTTCCTCCAGGAGTAAACCTGCGTGAAGGACGCCTTGCTCTCGGCGATCAACTCACCTCTCTGTGTTTATCAGTACCACTCAGTGGCATCTGTGTTCTGCTCAGTAAGTTCGTTTAATCTTCATCAACGCACAACGGCATTCCGCGTCTTGCTTGTCACGTCACAATTCCCTAAATTGTCGAAAAATCACTTGATTTTTCAACGAAACTTGTCATGAGCCGTACTTCATTGGTATTGGGAGTTGATGGAGGAGGGACCAGAAGTACTGGTCTCATCGCAGATCTTTCCGGCAACATCCTCAGCCGGCGTGAGGCCGGCGCCACGAACCCCAATGTGGTCGGCTTTGATGAATCTGCCAAAACCATCTTCGATCTTATCTCAGGGTGCTGCGAGGAAATTAATTGCTCTCCGGACGAGCTGCGGTCAGTTGTTCTTGGCGTCGCCGGAGCAAGAGTCCTTGAGTTCCGCGAACGGATCCGCGAGGAAGTCAACGCGTACTTTCTCGAAAAGGGATCCGGACCTCTTCCCCTTTCAGTCGAAACCGATGCACGCATTGCTCTCGAAGGCGCATTTGATGGAGGCCCCGGTGTTGTCCTGATAGCCGGTACCGGATCGATCATTATCGGAAAAACCGAACACGGCGACATTCTTTCGGTCGGAGGGTGGGGACGAATCCTCGGTGATGAAGGAAGTGGGTTTGCCATTGGACGCGACGGAGTACGCGCCCTTACCGCGTACCACGATGGCCGCGGCGGGAAGACGTCGTTGATGGGGCTTGTTTCGGAACATCATGGATGGAGTTCCCGCGAAGACATCATCCGCGCCGTGTATCAGGAAGGATTCGACCTTGCACGCGTGGCACCGCTCGTTCGACTACATGCTCGAAGAAATCGAAGCGATGCGCTCGCGCACGCGCATCATCTTTGTAGACT
>DAIPLH010000378.1:0-3347 GCA_036769325.1 Bacteroidota bacterium | reverse complement strand
ATGGCTGGCCGACATGCATGTTCCGGAACGACGCAGGTACCCAGGGAAACACGAATCACTGGCTCACCATTACAGCTGAAGGGACAATCTCAAACCGTGACGCGATCGGTTCGCGGTTCTACCTGACGACTGCTGACGGTATTACACAGATGCGGGATATCACCAGCGGCCCGACCCACGGTGGCGGTGACTACAAGGCGGCGTATTTTGGACTTGGAACTTATTCTTCCGGCGACCTGACCGTTCGCTGGCCAAACGGTGTGGTTCAGGACCTTGGTACCGTGACTGCCGATCAGAAGGTGCACTTTGTTGAGCCGGATGAGACAAGCGTTGGCGATGAAGACCACATCGCATTGCAATATCAGCTCTCACAGAACTACCCGAACCCCTTCAACCCGACCACAGTGATCAAGTATTCGCTGCCGACTGGATCGGATGTCAGCCTGAAGGTCTATGATGAACTAGGCCGCGAAGTCGCAACCCTGGTTGACGGATTCGTCTCTGCGGGCAGCCATCAGGTCACGCTCGATGCACGGTCGCTCGCATCCGGCATGTATGTTTACCGGCTGACCTCCGGAGTCTTCACAGAATCAAGGAAACTAGTTGTTCTGAAGTAATCTGTTCGAAATCTTCATCAACGGCCGCCCCGGACCGTTTTCCGGGGCGGTATTTTTTTTCGGACATGGGGTAGTCCAAAAACACAGTTTCTGAGTCAATATCCCAAACCGAAGTGTGAACGATGTCTCATCAACGCTTCGGCGGCTGGTGACGTCTATCACAACATGAGCGACGCGGATTGATTTTCTTCCATGCATGGATAAATTGAAGGGTAGTGTTGCTACAAGGGCAAGAGAGTTCGCCCCATTCCCCGAGGCAACATTGTCTGTCGTATCTGTAGTTCCCCCTTTTGCCGCGAACACGATCCAAAATTTTACCGGCACCTGAAAGTGCCTGCTATACGCTGTCGTACGAGAATCTAATCACATAACCACACATCATTTTTTCGGAGGGGAAAAATGAAACACCTACACTTCTACTATTTGTCGTGCCTTGTCCTACTGGCTGTAACGGTGGGGACAGGACAAACCTATTTCAGGGATGTCATGGCTCCAACGGATATCAACTTCGTTCACTCGCTAGACGGAACATGTCCAAATCCGCCCATTGGGTCGGGTTCCGCATGGGCTGACTATGACAACGACGGGGACATTGATTTCTATATCACCAACCATGGCGGTCCAAGTGGACTGTTCCGGAACGAGGGTGATACGGACGGAGATCTGATTCCTAACTTTATCGATATCGCCCCGGCGCTCGGCGTCGACGAGGCGACTCAGGTGAGTCATGGCGTTGTCTTTATCGATTATGATAATGACGGTGACCAGGATCTTTATATCACCCATTGGGGAGGAAACACGCTCTACAAGAACCAGCTGATTGAAACCGGCTCGGCCGAGTTCCTTGACGTCACAGCAACTGCTGGCGTCGGCAATGCGGACAGAGCAGTCACTGCAGCGTGGGCTGACTATAATGCAGACGGGTATATCGACCTGTATCTTGCCAAGCACTTTGATTGCATGCCCAACATCAGAGAATCACGTGATGCGCTTTACAAGAACAACGGGGATGGGACGTTCACAAACGTTTCGCAGTACCTCTGTTCAGACGGTTCACTCACCTGCGATCAGCTGAACCTGTCGCATGCGTTCACCGCCGGATGGTTCGACTTCGACAATGACAACGACCTCGACTTGTATATCGCGAGCGACGTTATTGCTGCCGGATACCCGAACATTCTCTGGAGGAATAATGGACCTGATGGATCGGGAGGCTGGCTCTTTGAGGACATCTCCATCGCATCTGGGACTGATTACTCAATCAACTGTATGGGGTTGGGTATTGGAGATTACAACAACGACGGGTATTACGATCTCGCCTTCAGCCATTCCGAAGGTGGCTTCCTTCTCGAGAACGACGGTAATGGCATGAGCTTCACGGATGTTTCGGTCTCCTCGGGAGTCCGGGCAACAACCACCGTGGGGGGCGATAATGCTGTTACCTGGGGAACAGTGTTCTTCGATTACGACAACGACCAGTGGTCAGATGTGTTCTTCATTCGTGGCCCGGTCGCTGCAAATCCTACACCACAGCCCGATGCACTCTTCCACAACAACCATGATGGAACATTCACGGATGTTGCGATAGAAGCAGGGGTCGATGATGACCGCCGCGGGCGCGCCGCTTCAATATGCGATTTCGATCAGGACGGTATGGTGGATCTGTTCGTTGGAAACTATGGCTGGCCCACATGCCTCTTCCGGAACGAATTGCGGGAAAACTTTGGAAACACAAACCACTACCTCACGGTTACCGCAGAAGGTACCATCACTAACCGTGATGCAATCGGCGCCAGGTTCTACCTGACGACGGCTGACGGCATTACGCAGATGAGGGATATCACCAGCGGTCCGACACATGGCGGCGGTGACTACAAGGCGGCTTATTTCGGACTTGGCGAGCACACTACCGGCGAGCTGAGTGTCCGATGGCCAACCGGCGTTTTTGAGGATCTGGGAACTGTCAACGCAGATCAGCGCATGCACGTCATTGAGGATGATGGATCGACGGGAGTTTCGGATGATGAGCCGATCGTGGCACAGTATCAGCTCTCACAGAACTACCCGAATCCTTTCAACCCGACGACTGTCATTAGCTACTCAATCCCGACAGCATCGAACGTCAGCCTGAAGGTCTATGACGAGCTGGGACGTGAAGTCGCAGTCCTGGTTGACGGCTTCGTCGCTGCCGGAAATCATCAGGTGAGTCTGGATGCTCATTCAATGGCATCAGGAGTGTACTTCTATCGGTTGACCGCAGGGTCATTCACCGATGCGAAGAGTCTTGTTGTTCTGAAGTAAGGCTGTTCCCTCCGATGCCGAAAGGCCGTCCCAATATACCGGGGCGGCCTTTCTTTGATTTATGAACTCACCAGCCTGAGTAAGAGAATCAAACGCCGAGGGTCAGCGAGATAAATCTCGCCCTACACCTGGGAAGCACCGAGTTCTTTCAGCCGGTCCTCCAGGATTTCTCTGAGACTCTGCCTGAATTCCTCACTGATCGTAGTGTCGCCCGGCAACTTCTCGAGCGCAATCCGGGAATACCTGATCGCGTTGTCTGTCTCACCAATGCCGAGATAGCATTCAGCAATGCTGTCATACGGATTCGCTTCATCCGGGTAGAGTCCGATATTGAGCTTGAAGAGCGACAGCGCTGTCTCCGACTCCCCTTTCCCCAGAAACCCGTAAGCCATTCCGTTTAACACGCCGGAATTTGTTATCCGGTACGTT
>DAIPLH010000051.1:0-11977 GCA_036769325.1 Bacteroidota bacterium | reverse complement strand
CGCAAGGAGTACCCCCGGGCGATCACGGCACTGAACCACAGCAATCCCTTTCAACTCCTGATTGCAACAATCCTTTCAGCTCAAACCACAGACGAGCGGGTGAACATTGTAACGCCGACCCTCTTTGCACGTTTTCACGGGCCGCGTGAGCTGGGAGCAGCGGATCAGGCCGAGGTGGAAGAAATCATCAGGAGTACCGGTTTTTTCCGGATGAAAGCACGGAGCATCGTTGGATGCAGTAAGGTGATTCATGAGAAGCATAGGGGTGAAGTCCCCCAATCGCTTGAAGAACTTGTACTCCTTCCTGGTGTTGGCAGGAAGACCGCAAACGTTGTCCTGGGACAGGCGTTTGGAATTGTCTCGGGAGTGGTCGTTGACACACATGTCCACCGACTTGCCCTTCGATTAGGATTCAGCAGATCTGAGACGGCTGAAGGGACCGAGGCAGACCTCATGAAACTCTTTCCGGCAAAACATTGGATTTTCCTTGGTTCGGCGCTCATCCTTCACGGGAGGAGCACCTGCAAGGCAAGAACTCCTGCATGCGACCGCTGTGTTGTCGCAGATCTCTGTCCGTCGGCCGGAACGTTTTAGTGTTAGCCTGTTTTTCGATCCCTGCTCAAAAGCTCCTCGTAGAGGGATTTGATGCATGTTTCGCAGAAGCGATAGACACGCGTGTCCCCGGGTTGCCGTTCGATAAAACCAGAAGCTGGAGATTCAGAACGACACAGAGAACATCGCTCGGTCGCCTGTAAAGGTCCGGATGAATCCTTCCGGAAGGCAAAGCGGTATCCGAAGTACGTTATGAGAAGCATGAGAATGAGAAATACAACTGCAAGAATCGTAATGCTCATGAGGGCTCTTTCAATCAAAAGTGAGTATGGAAGTGAAAGAGGAAAGGATCAACGGGACATGCACGTTCAGGGAGACTACCGATGAGCGATCGTCCCACTAGAGCCGACACCATTCAACTTCTTTTTGAATATACGCAATCGGCAAGCCTTCGGAACCATGCGTTCGCTGTCGCTGCGGCGATGAAGTCATATGCGACAAGATGGGGAGAGGACGGTGATACATGGGAGATTACAGGCCTGCTTCATGACTTCGACTACGAGCGATTTCCAGACTTTCCGGACCATCCCATGAAAGGGAACGAGATCCTCGGTCAACATGGCTATCCGGAAGAAATCAGGACAGCAATTCTGGGGCATGTACCTGCAACCGGCGTTGCGCGGACCACCAGGATGGCGAAAACGCTGTTCGCCTCGGATGAGTTGTGCGGCCTGATCATGGCTTGTGCCATGGTCAGACCCAACAAGCTTCATGACCTCACAAGCAGCTCGGTACTCAAGAAGATGAAGGACAAAGCGTTCGCGCGAACGGTCAGTCGGGATGATATCCGGCAGGGCGCCGAAGAAATCGGCGTCCCTCTCGATGAGCATATTACATTCGTTATTGCATCGCTCAGAGAGATATCGTCGTCGATCGGACTTGACTAGGTGGCATGCCTAGAGAATATCCAGCGTAAAGCCGATCTGCCAGAAACGGTTCCTGATGTTGTAGTACTGACCGTAGACCTCGAGCCCTGAACTGTACGCGACGAAGATCCGGAACCCCTGCCCGTCCCATCTTCCGAATTTCACTCCTCCTTCAACAATATTGGTCCCGACATATTCCGGGATTCCCACCAGACTAAGGTTGTAGCCGCCATAGAAGACGAGCGGCCGCCCAAAGAGTGTTGCAAGTGAGTCGCTCGTGTGATAATCCAGGCCGAAGAGCCAGGCTATCCGCTCTATTTCTGTCGGGCGGACAAGGGTTGCGTAGCTCATCCCCGAATAGAATTTCAAGATGCCGGATGACAGACCCAGCTCGCACGCGCCGACAAGCTCACCGAAGTCACGAGTAAACGGGATTGGCGCGTGCCCATCGATCCAGGTTCCTGTTGTGGGATCGATGTGACCATCCACAAAATGAGCAGAACGATGGAGAATCCGGAGCCGTACAAGAAATGCATGGTTGTCCGCAGCAGCACGGTAGGAGACATGGCCCCCAAAGAATCCATCCAGAGCGTCGATCTGAAGTCGTAATCCCTGATTGTTTGTGACCAGCGAATAGGCGAAAATCATCAGGCCGAGACGGAACCTGCTATCTGTCGAGGATCTGAATTCAAGAAGGTCAAGGTTTGCTCCTACATCGAGTCTCATGCGTGACTGGCCGATCTCCAACCGGATTCCTGTCCGCGGTTCTTCGGGATTCGAAGGAAGTTGCAGTAGCGGACCACTCTCAGGGAGGAAAAGCCATGGAGAAGCCTCCGCTGTTTCCTGAGCGAATGCAGATGAAAGAAGAAAACAACGGGCGATGACGAAAAGAAACAGGGTGCGAAGCGGGAGGAATTGGTTCATTCTCAGTCGGGGAGTAATATAGCGACGGAGGAATGGACAAGCAAACTCCGATTGGTTGAATGTAAGAGACCATTTGTCTACATTTTGGCGACTGATGATCGCTCACGGTCCTTCTGTCCTCCCATAATTCCCGGGGTTTTGTCTATGAGACGTCTCATTCCACTCCTTATACTATCATTCGTTGTCACACTGGCGTCCGCACAGGAATACCCGATCCCACCAAAGAGAACCTCGGTGGCAAAGGTGGGCTTTTTCGCCGGTGTCACTCCGTCGCTGCTGTTTGTGGATGTAGCCCCGATCAACTCATACCTCATTGGCGCCGGGGGCGCACCGTTGAACGACAATGGTGTCTTCCTTTTTGGCGGGGCCGGTGCAGTGTATATCGGAGTCGTTAACAACCTCAGAGTAGGCGGCATCGGCATGGGTGGTGGAATCTCAAGCAGTTCTGTTGATTCGGCGGGCATACGTCGAGACGCAGAGCTTGATGTCGGCTTTGGCGGAGTCACCTTCGAGTACGTCCTTCCTGTGGTTCCCCGGCTTGATGTTGCATTCGGGGCAATGCTCGGGTGGGGCGGTATCGATATCACCATTCGCCGGGATACCGGGCAAAATCTTACGTGGGAAGGGGAATGGGGGAATTTTGAGTCAGGCAACTACAGTACCAATATCACAAGAATCCTTTCTGGCTCATATTTTGTGTGGATGCCAACCGTGAACGTCGAGTATGCAGTGCTTGGATGGCTGGCTATCAGGGTGGGGGGTGGCTATGTCGGCATGAGCGCCCCGTCGTGGGATGTCGACGGGAAATATGATCTGGTCGGTGTTCCGTCCTCGATCAACGGTAACGGCTTCATCATCAACGGTGGAATCTTTGTAGGAACGTTCTAGGTTACCCCTTTTTCCTTGAACTGTGTCCCTTTCCAGGCAGCGAAAAGATCCTTGCATCTGTTTCTCTGATATTTTCCGGTTGAGGTGACCGGAATATCATTGCCAAAAACAATGACCTTAGGGCTCTTGGTAAAAGGAAGAGATTTGCGGCAAAGGGCGATCACAGTCTCCTCTGTCAGGGAAATTCCTTCCTTGAGTTTCACATAAGCGCCGACTTCCTCACCATACCAATCGTTGTCAAATCCTACTGCAATGCCCGAATGGACGCCCGGGATGTTCATCAGGATTTCGTCAATCTCAAAGGGTGAGATATTGACCCCGCCCCTGATGATCAATTCTTTGAGCCTGCCTGTTATGAAGAAAAAACGCCTGTTCTGGTCGTCGTAGACGAAGAAACCCTCATCTCCACTTCGGAACCACCCGTGAGCAAATGTCGTCTCGTTCGCCTCGGGATTCTGGAAATAATGCTTCATGACATTGTGCCCCCGGATGACAATCTCACCCCTGACCCCTTCCTCAAGCTCGTTCCCATGTTCGTCATGGATGCACATTTCGTTTACCGGGAGGGGAACGCCAATGCTTGGAAATCCCTTTTGTGACAACCACCTGGTTCGCTCGTTTCGGGTAAGTTCCACCGGGAGAAAACACGAGTAGCACGTTGTTTCAGAGAGCCCGTATCCGTGAATGATCGGCAAGTGATATTCCTGCTCGAACTTGAGCGCGAGTTCAACCGTAAGCGGCCCGGCGCCGCAGATAATGTGCCTGAAATGGCCTAACGCGTACTGGTCAGTTGAAATTTTGGCATGGAGGAGGAATTGCAGGAGTGTCGGGACGACACTCACAATATGAACCCGTTCGCTGCTGATCCTCTGAAAGAACTTGTCAGTCTGGAATTTCTGGTTTAGGACAACACTGCAGCCGGCGAATAAGGGTGTGAGAAGGGTTACGACGGTCCCGTTCACGTGGTGAATAGGGAGGACACACATCATTCGCTGATCCGGGGACAACTCGTGCCATTCGGCAATGGCCATTGCATCCACCAGCAGATTGTATTGTGTGAGCACAACCCCTTTGGGGAGGCCTGTTGTTCCTGATGTGTACACGATAAGGGCTTCGTCTGACAGCTCCGGTTCCGATGGGGGAGTACAGCCAATGGGCTGACGCTCAGTCTCTGCTTCGAACGGAGTCGTTGCTGCATCGGGATTGCCCCCGACCTGAATCACAGTCTTCAAACCGGGAATCTCGGAAAGCATGGCATTGATCCGCGCGACATACTCCTGACGAACAAATGCGAGACAGCAACCCGAATTGGAAAGGATGTAGCTGATCCTCCGATCGTCCTCGCCTGTGTTTACGGGAACGACAACCGCACCAATGGTGAAGGCCGCAAAATAATGGATGACAGTGTCACAATGATTCTGAGAGACCGTGGCGATCCGATCGCCGCGGCGAATGCCGCGCTTGAGCAGGCAGTTTGCAGTCTTGCAGACCTCCTCAAGGAACTCCCTATAGGAGTATTCCCGACGATGGCCGGCGTCATCAAAGAAGATCAGGAAGGATTTCTGTTCCTGCCGATCCGCCTGTTCCCTGAGCAACGCTCCGATGCTGGAGAACGGAACCAGCGGCTGCGACGCGGGCACACTCGCCAGGGAACGCGCCTGGTTGATCTTTTCTTGCAGGTCAGGCGAATGTTTTAGCGGGAAACCATTGTTGGAAACTGTGACGGTGTCTTTCTCTTGCTTCCTTACTTCTTCTCCATCCAGCTCATCCAGTATTCCTTCCATTCACAACCCTCTCCGGCCGGGAGCACATGGATGGGATTGAGACCGTCGAGCATGACAGCATACTCGTCGGTGTGTGTCTTGGTGGCCTGGCCGGCGAGAGCTTTCGGGTGGGGACCGTGATGGATTCCCCTCGGATGGAGAGTTGCCATGCCAGCCGTAATATTGTCCCTGGAGAAAAAATTCCCGTCATGATAAAAGATGAACTCGTCGTAGTCGGTGTTTCGGTGGTAGAAGGGAACTCTCATCGCCTGCGGATCTTCCTCAAGGGGCCGCGGAAGGAAACTGCAGACCACGGCGCCCTTCGTGATGAATGTAGAGTGCGCACTGGGAGGCAGGTGTCCGCGATGGCTCATGATGGGACGGATATCGCGCATGTTGACCTTCCAAACCGTGAGGTCCCCTTTCCAACCAACCACATCAAGTGGATTGAACGGATAAAACACGGATGAAAATTCATCTCCTACTTTTATTTTCACTTCCCATTCTGACTTATCGAGGTTGGGTGCCGGTTCGGGAGTGAAGATTACCGCCGGATCGTACAGGGCATGTTGTCCGATCAATCCCTTTTCAGGTTGTTCGAACTCAGTTGTGGACTCCGTGATAAGAAAGAAATTGTCCCGCGTATTCGGTACTACCCGGTAGGTTACTGCGCGGGGGAGGATAATGTAGTCTCCTTTTTCGAACGGGATCGGTCCGAAGTCCGTCTCGATCACCCCTTCCCCCCGATGGACGAAGTAGAGCTCATCACCATCCGCGTTGCGGTAGTAGAAAGGCATCGGCTCGGAGCGACGGGAAACAAAGAGTTTCAAGTCGGCGTTGCCCAGGAAGGCCACGGCCGCTCCTTTCGGATCGGATTGGTCTGTCGGCTTCAGCTTGTTCAGGTCAAAACAATGCGGTCGTAGTTTTCCTTCAAACCTGATCCAGCCGGTCGGAGGGTTTGCATGATACAGGTGGGCCGACTTTCCGTAGAATCCTTTCCTTCCATGCTCCTCTTCATACGTTCCGGTAGGAAGGCCAACATGGGCCTGGCTTGTTGTCTTTCCCTTTTTCAACGGGAACATGCAATTACCTCGTCATGACAAAAGAATTGAGTGGGAGCAGCGTTGACCGAAAAATATACGATGTTGCCGCATTAACGGCAACATCGTACTCCAGTGGCTTCACCGCCGGCACGCGATGATCTAACGGACCAGCAGCAACTTCCGGGTGGCTGTGAATGAACCGGCCTGTATTTTGTAGAAATACACTCCGGAAGAGAGGGTAGAAGCATCAAACCTGATGGCGTGTGACCCGGCGGGCTGATGGGTGTTGACGAGTGTCGCAATCTCAGCCCCGAGAAGGTCGAAGACCTTCAGACTGACAAATCCCGCTTCCGGGAGATCGTATGAAATGGTTGTTGTTGGGTTAAACGGATTCGGATAGTTCTGGCCAAGGTTATACTCTGCCGGGATTGCGGCAACAGGGTCCGCTACACCGACAAGGGTGATGATTTCATCCCATTGCACATCTGCAGCATCGGCATTGGTTTGGAGTGTTGCCAGGTCGACCCCTCCAATAATTCCGAAGCCCACCCTTACCGTCTCGCCGGCCCCGATGGTCAGCGGTCCCGACGAAATCACAAAAAAGATGTCCCCCGGGCCAACGGTACTCTGTGATGTCCCGCCACTGATCCAATTCCACTTGGTTGCCCGATCGATGGTCAGACTGGTATTGACCAGTCCTCTGACACTGCCGGCGCCGTCAAATGCCCTCACTCCCATGTAAGGGGCTGTTGGAGTGTTGTTGTCCCAGGCATATGCAAGGTCCCGCGAAGCATCGAATCCTGTTTTGTTCGTCGCGTAGTTCGCGATATCCCAATCATAGAACTGACCGAGATATACTCCTGTCAGTTCCGATGCAGTCAGGTTCGTGATGTCATAGCGAACGATGACATAGTCGCTGTCTTCAACCGATGAGAACGCATAGGAATACTCATCAACACGGAGACCGATTCTGTTCGCAATGGGAGCAAGGGAATCACTGAACCAGGTATACCCATCCTGATTCGAAATTGCCCCCGGCGTTTCCAGCTGATAGATCGTGCGCGCGAGGAAGTCCTCATCCTGATCCTGTTGTGAGGCGTCACGAACATTGTTCACAAGCTTCGTCGAGGAATAGCCGATGATCAACCCGCCTTCAAAAATGTGATTGACGCTCGACGCAGGATAGAGGACACCGATGCCCTGCAGGTTGCTGGGATAATCATTGAATCCGATCCGGCCATTGTTTGACATCGTCACATGGAAGTCGTTTACGGTATGTGACTGGAACGTCGGGTTGATGACGAGCGTGAACCACTGGTAGTCAGAATATGACCCATCTGTGATGAGGAGCTTCAGTGTGGCGATATGTCCTGCCGGCACATTGCCAGCAATGGATATCTGGAATGGCTCCGCTGAGTTTGTCATGACGCCGAACGTCGGCAGTGCTCCTACTGTAAAGTCGCCGTCGATCAGTGTGAGAAAAGAACTTGTCTCGGTCAACGACACCTGTGCATTTGTCGTCGGCGCAAGATAGTTTGTAAAAGTGAAGACGAGGTCGATAGTTTCTCCCGGTTCAGGATTACCATTGTTATTTCCACCGGCGGAGTCACTGACAACCATATCCATTGCTCTGATTGAGGGAGGATCCTCCGTGAGCGCCCGGTAGATGTTGATCCTTCCCTTTCCGATGAGATCCGTGAATGACGGATTAATTCCGTCGATATCATCTGAAGTGACCCGGAGTCGTTCGCCAACCTGAAGTGCTGTAAACCCAGGGTTCATCGTCTTGACCAACGCTGCCGCCCCGGCCGTGTGGGGGCTCGACATCGAAGTACCTGACAGATATGCGTAGGAATTCGAGAAGTACGTGCTGTACACTCCGTCCCCTGGTGCCGAGACATCAACAGTGTGCCCGTAGTTTGAGTAGCTTGACTTCTGGTCGGTTGGACCTGTGGCGGCAACTGAGACGACACCATTGTATGCAGAAGGGTAGTGTGGGTCGCTGCTGCTGTTATTTCCTGCCGCGGCTACGATTGTCGTCCCCTGATCATTCGCCCAGTTGATGATGTCCTGCTCAACCTGAGACCCGCCACCGCCACCCCAGCTGCAGTTCATAGCATCGGCCCCTATTGCTGCGGCATAGGCGATACCTTGTATCCCCGCAATGATGAATCCTGTTCCTCCCGGTCCCCGCGTGTCATTGTCTGCTGAAGTTTTGATCGCAAGGATACGGCAGTTGAACGCAGTCCCTGAAACACCGATAGCGTTGTCTGTCGACGCAGACGCGATCCCGGCAACATGTGTTCCATGTGCGTTGTTCCCGCCGGTCGGACTCGGGTTGTTGTCTGCAACGACGTTGTTATAGTCAGCCCCTCCAAAGTCCCATCCCTGCCAATCGTCAACATACCCGTTCCCGTCATCGTCCTCGGCATTTGTCCGTTTGTCACGCCCCATTCCGTCCTCCCCGACCTCCCCTGGATTGTGCCACACATTGCCTGTCAGATCCGGATGCGCAACCTGAACACCACTGTCAACAATCCCGATGACGACCGAAGTGTCACCATGGGTGATGTCCCACGCAGCAGGTGCCTGGATCTTGGTGAGTCCATACTGGGAGCCATACGACGGGTCATTGGGTGTGTACGAAAGCGGGTAGATGAACCATGGTTCGGCATACTGCACTCCCGGAAGAAGGGAGAGTTCGTGCGAAACCGAAAACGCATCAACCGGAGAAGTGTAGCGAACAACAACGAACCGGCTCAGGTCAACATTTCCTTGCCCCCGCCGCGCCATTTCGAGCGGGAACATTGGTTCGGCTTTCAACGCAGAAATTCTGGTGAGGATTTCGTCGATCGAAGCAATTCCCAGCCTGGAGGAACCAGGCATTACCTGAAAACCAGGCATCAGCTTGATGATCACCCTGTCCGGCAGATATTCCGAGTTGGTGGCGTCCTTCAGAACCACGTTTGAAACGTTGTCCAGAGGGAGTGTCTTTCCTGTGTCTTTGCCGGGTGTTCCGGAAGTTGCAGACAGGACCTGTGTGTGAACAAGAAGAGCAGTGAACAACAGGAGAAAAAGCCGTTTCATAAGGCAGCCTTTGATAGTGAAAATGGGATTCGTGCTGGAGGTCGAAGGAGGATCAATTTTCTGTTACTGCAAGATCGCCACAGCCCTCAACCAAGTTAAAACACGAGCACCGAAGAGTCAACTGCTGAGCCGTCTAAAAAGCAGGAAGAAGGGGAGCAGAACACCGCCGACAAGGAAACCCCCGGCATGAGCCCACCATGCGATTCCCCCCTGGGCCGCATCACCCAGGGAGAGACTTCCCTGTAGGAACTGCAGGAGGAACCAGAAGCCGAGGAAAAAAAAGGCCGATACCTCGACAACCGGGAAGAACACAATGAGCGGGATGAGAGTGAGCACGCGTGCCCTGGGAAACAGGAGAAAATAGGCACCCAGAATCCCTGCAATGGCTCCGCTCGCCCCGATAAGGGGAACCGTGGATGCCCCTTGAACAAAGGATTCAATGAGTGCGGCGCCGATTCCGCAGAGACAATAGAAGAAAAGGTAACTCCCATGCCCGATACGGTCCTCCACATTGTCTCCGAAAATATAGAGGTAAAGCATGTTTCCGATGAGATGAGCCCACCCTCCGTGAAGGAACATCGATGTAAACAGGGAAAGGATGGGTTGGAGAAGAACCGTTCCTGCAAAGACTGATGAATGAATCTTTGCGGGGATGACTCCGAATGTCATGAAGAACGCATACGAGGATCGCTCGTCGAGACCGAGTTCAAACAGGAAAACTACCGTCGAGATGATGATCAAACCGTAGTTCACAAACGGAATGGTTCTCGACTTCGTTGTGTCTCTTAACGGAATCATTTCCCGATAGTAAAGATTCGCACACGGAGAAGCAAGGCGCAGAGTTGTTGCCTTGCATTTCGGGAGTGGTATTGGTATCTTTTTTTGAACAACGACCTGCTTTACCGACTCCGCCGGATCAGACAGCCAGGAAGGCATGACATGCAAACCTTTAAGGCAACACAGGAAACCGACCAGCAAATTGATTTTCTTCCGCTCAATGGTACGGACTATGTTGAATTCTATGTAGGGAATGCAAAGCAATCCTCGATTTTCTACAGAACCGTCCTGGGAATGGAACTCGTTGCATATTCCGGACCGGAAACGGGTGTGAGGGACAGGACTTCCTATGTCCTTCAACAGGACAAGATCCGTTTTGTGTTGACGACAGCCCTGGTCCCCGATCATCCGATCAGCGACCATGTCCGGCTCCACGGAGATGGCGTCCATGACATCGCGCTGTGGGTCGATGATGCAGAGTCCGCCTACAGTGAAACAACGAAAAGAGGGGCAAAGGGGGTGCGGGAGCCAACAACATTGAGAGATGAACATGGTGAGATAAAAATCTCGTCCATTGGCATCTATGGTGACACGATCCATACATTTGTCGAAAGAAAAAACTACGGCGGCGTTTTCATGCCGGGCTTCAAGCGGCATGAGGGGAAAGACAAGCTCAGCAGACCGACAGGGCTCCGGTATGTTGACCATATGGTCGGCAATGTCGGGTGGGGCCAGATGAATACATGGGTGAAGTTTTATGAGGAAGTGATGGGCTTTCGACTGTTCATGCATTTTGATGATAATGATATCAGCACAGAATACTCGGCGCTCATGTCCAAGGTCATGAGCAGTGGCAATGAAAGAATCAAGTTTCCCATCAACGAGCCTGCAAAAGGAAAGAAGAAATCGCAGATTGAAGAATATATTGAGTTCTACCGCGGGCCGGGTGTTCAACATATCGCAATGGCCACGGACAACATCATCGAAACAGTGGGGAAGTTGAGAGATCAGGGAATTGAATTTCTCTACGTTCCGACTTCCTACTACAACGACCTCGAGAACAGGGTTGGGAAAATCGATGAGCCCGTCAGTGAACTCGCAAAACTGGGAATCCTTGTGGATCGTGATGACGAGGGATATATGCTCCAGATCTTTACCAAACCGGTAGAGGATCGTCCAACTCTGTTTTTTGAGATCATTCAGAGGAAGGGTAGCAGAAGCTTTGGCAAGGGGAATTTCAAAGCCCTGTTTGAGGCCATCGAAAGGGAACAGGAGAGAAGGGGGAATCTCTAGAGAGCATTGAGATTCCAACCTGCTGTTCTCGTGGCTGATCTGAAGCGCCAAAGTGGCGGAATTGGCAGACGCGCTGGACTCAAAATCCAGTCCGGCTCAAACCGGGTGAGGGTTCGACCCCCTCCTTTGGCACAACCCAAATATTCCTTGATTCCGGATTTGTTTCATTGACAACGTGAGGTAAGAAACTCCACTCATCGATCTTGTTACGTTTTGAGGTTTCTCGACACACAGAGAGTTGAGCCGGAGTCTGATAATACCACAAGCCATCCGCCGGCATGCGGCGGTCCTCATTTGTTGTTTTCTGCCGGGTTCACCTGGGTGGGGCCAGGTCGCGACCACAGGCACAGGTGTTGACACACTTCGCGTCGATTTTTCCCCGCAGCGGCTCTCCCGCCTCTTCGTCATAACATCCTCCGATTCGCTTGTCATCTCAGGATCCATGCAACTGCTTGAGCGTGGCCGGCATTATAGTATCGACTATCGCTATGGGATTGTAACTCTCGACTCGGCAGTGGTCGCGCTGATCGGAGGGGAGTCTCACGTCGGAGACACAAGGATCATCGCACGCTACCACTACCTTCCATTCCGTTTTCGGGATCGTTACGCAAAACGGAATCTCGTTTTGCTCCCTCCCAGGGGGGATGACACGATCCGGGTCGCACAACCACAGAGCGAATTCGAACTGGACGACATCTTTGGTCCGAATCTTCAGAAGAGTGGA
>DAIPLH010000377.1:0-3353 GCA_036769325.1 Bacteroidota bacterium | reverse complement strand
CATGCTTAGTTGCAACATCCATTGTAAGCGGGAATGAGACGAAAACTGATTGTCGTTCTCCTGGTGATTGTCGTTGTCTTTCTGGTGATGGATTTCCTCATCATGCCATGGTATGTAGACCATGGGACGACACAGGATGTTCCGGATGTGATTGGCGGCACTCTGAATGAGGCAAGGGCAGCTCTTCTTTCCGAAGGGCTGGAGCCGGTCGAAGGTGAAACGAAGGCAGACCCAAAGGCGGCGCCCGGCACGGTTATTGGCCAAAACCCGGCGGCAGGTTCTGAAGTAAAGTATGGTCGTCGTGTGTATCTCACGATCAGTGGGGGAGAACTCCTTGTGACTGTTCCACGACTGAGGGGGTTGTCCAAACGTGACGCGCGGTTCGCTCTGGAGCGTGCGGGGCTCCATATGGGAGCAGTTTCATCAGCGCAATCGGACACGTTTTTTGTGAATACGATCATTGGACAGAGGCCATTCCCAGGAGCAAAGGTTTCCAAAGGAGCCGCTGTAAACATTACCGTAAGCCTGGGAAGGGACCCCGGACGTATCACTGTCCCTGACCTTACCGGGAAAACCGTTGTCGAGGCCGGGAAGCTTCTCAACGCGCACGGATTGACAGTTGGCAGGATCACATATCAATCAGGCATGAACCTTATCCCGAATACGATCATTGACCAATATCCAAGGGGAGGGGACCCGACGGATGAAGACAGAGCCGTAGATCTGTTCGTTGCCCGGAGTGGAGAACACTCGAAAGAACCTCAGCCGGAGTTTTGATATGCATCCTGTCAGAATTGCCCCTTCCATTCTTTCCGCTGATTTTGCCAGGCTTCGCGACCAGATCGCGCTGGCAGAGGAGGGGGGAGCAGATTGGCTGCATCTTGACATCATGGACGGCCATTTCGTCCCGAACATAACATTCGGCCCACCGGTTGTGAAGTCGATCCGGAAAGTTACTTCACTCCCCCTTGATGTGCATTTGATGATTTCCCGTCCCGATTCCTATGTAGAGGCATTTCGCGATGCCGGATCGGATATCATCACCGTTCACTATGAAACATCTCCGCATCTCCACCGGACAGTCGAACATATCAGGAAGCTCGGAGCACAGGCCGGCGTCTCAATCAATCCTGCTTCACCGGTTTTTTTAGTAGAACAAATCGCCGGTGAGATAGACCTCCTACTGATCATGACCGTCAACCCCGGTTTTGGAGGGCAGAAGTTCATTCCTTTTTCTGAGCAAAAAATCCAGGCGGCAGCAAACCTCTTGAACGCCGTGAATCCGAAAGCATCCCTTGAGGTAGACGGGGGGATCGATGAGTCCACAGCCCAACGTGCCGTGAAGGCAGGGGCAAACGTGCTCGTCGCAGGGAATGCAGTCTTCGGATCCACAGATATTCCAGCCTCGATTCGCAAGCTGCGTTCGCTTGCTACTCTCTGAGTCATTCCACCGATAAGTCGCGAAATACTTCGTTCCTCCTCTTGACAATCGTCGTTCCGTTCCTTATATTCTAAGGCCTTACTAATCAATAGCCTTATATAGTAAGGCATAGTTCGTGATTATCCTTATTACCTCCCAGCCTTTACCCATGCTAGATGACATTGATCTGAAGATTCTGACTATTCTGCAGAAACAGGGCCGTACGAAACGGAACGACCTTGCGGAATCGATAGGGCTTTCGCTTCCCTCGGCCAGTGAACGTCTTAGAAAACTGGAGGAATCCGGGATTATCACGGGATATCATGCTGTCCTGGATCCTGTAAAATGCGGAAAGCAACTCACGGCATTCATCTTTGTTATTGTTGATTCGTCGCGGCACTATGCGGCGTTTCTGGAAAATGCCCGGAGTCAGGACGATATCCTTGAGTGTCATGCCGTGACCGGGGAGGCCACACACTTGTTGAAGGTGCGAACTGCAGATACGCATTCCCTTGAAAAGCTTCTCGCAAAGATACAATCCTGGCCGGGTGTGACAAACACGAGGACTAACCTTGCGCTCTCCACCTCAAAGGAAACATCCAGGCTAAAGGTCACAAAAAATGGATGACGTCGGAGGACAAACGACTGAGGTCCATGCAGTTGTTCCGAATTTCATGTTCCAACAAATCCAACATTACATTCACCACTAGCGGGTCGTAGACACCTATGGCAGCAAAAACCAGCAATGCGGATGTTTCCCGTGTCCTGAAGATGCTCAAGGATCACGCGGTAAAAATGATCGATTTCAAGTTCATGGATTTTCCGGGCCAATGGCAACACTTCTCCGTCCCGGTGACCCAGCTCAGCGAGTCCTCGTTTTCGGATGGCTTCGGATTCGACGGTTCGAGCATCAGAGGGTGGAAGGCGATCAACGAAAGTGATATGCTTATCATCCCGGACCCGAAGACGGCGTTCATCGACCAATTCATTGAGGTAAAGACGTTGAGCCTCATTTGCGATGTCCATGATCCGATGACAAAGGAACGATACGAACGGTGTCCCCGGAGCATTGCTCAAAAAGGCGAGGCATACCTGCAGTCAACCGGCATTGCTGATGTCTGCTATTTCGGTGCCGAAGCAGAGTTCTTCATCTTTGACGACGTGCGGTTTGACACCAATGAACACAGCAGCTTTTATTTCCTGGATTCAATTGAGGGGCGTTGGAACTCCGGTCGTGAGGAAATGCCGAACCTTGGATACAAGCCGCGATACAAGGAGGGTTACTTCCCCGTTCCGCCGACGGACCATTTCCAGGACCTCAGGAACGAAATGACGCAGAACCTTATAGCTGCCGGCCTTGACGTGGAAGCCCAGCATCACGAAGTTGCTACCGCAGGTCAGTCCGAGATTGACCTTCGCTTCGAACCGCTCCTCAAGTCGGCAGATTCACTCCTGATGTTCAAATATATTCTGAAGAACACGGCGAAGCAGAGGGGAAAGACTGTGACGTTCATGCCGAAGCCAATTTTCGCGGACAACGGATCCGGAATGCATGTTCACCAGAGTCTCTGGAAGAAGGGGAAACCGCTGTTCTATGGAAACGGCTACGCGAACCTCAGTGAGATGGCCCTGTACTACATTGGCGGACTTCTCAAACATGCTCCCGCACTCTGTGCATTTGCAAATCCAACAACGAATTCCTACAAACGTCTTGTCCCGGGATTCGAGGCTCCTGTGAACCTCGCATATTCGCAGCGTAACCGAAGTGCCGCCGTGAGAATTCCGATGTATTCCGGTAGTCCGAAGGCGAAAAGAGTTGAATACCGCTGTCCGGATCCCTCATGCAATCCGTATCTTGCATTTACTGCTTTGATGATGGCAGGTCTCGACGGGATTGTGAACAAGATTGATCCGGGTGAACCGCTTGACAAGG
>DAIPLH010000376.1:0-3368 GCA_036769325.1 Bacteroidota bacterium | reverse complement strand
AAAAATCCTTTGCAACAACCCTTTGCGTTTTTTCAGAGACGCTTCTTTCCGATTCGCGGTCTTCGATGGTAAAGACAATCGTGTATTCTGCGGGAACAAGATCAAAGGTAACGACTCCGGAGTGCCACAATGTCCCGGAGGCAACCTCAGTGGTTTTTGAAGGGCTGTCGAACCGCTGAATTTTTCTTGCTGCCGTCATGCCAGTCGAATCCATCAATTCAATCAGCACTTCGCCCTTGCGGACAAAATGAGAGAAGAGGGGATTTGAGGGATCTCTGACTGCAACGAAGAATGACAGATCGATCCTGTACAGGATATCGACCCTCGAAAGCCCCGGGGTGGCTGAGATTGCGTTCAGGGCTTCATAGTACGCCAGATTGAACGGAAAGACGCCGGATGATTCCCCGGTGCGTGGGGTCTGTTCGGGTTGTGCGCTGGCGGAGAGTAGGGCCAGATACGAGGCAAGCAGAACAATATTGAGACGCATCACCACCTCACGCACTCCTTCCCGCAGTTGTGCTCAGTTGTTCTTCCAATGTCTCAGAAAATCGATAAGGAGCCGGACGCCGACTCCGGATCCGCCTTTCGGGATGTACTCCCGCTCCTCTTCCATGATGGCCGGTCCGGCGATATCGAGGTGAATCCAGGGGTAGTCGCCGATAAATTTCTTCAGGAAGAGTCCGGCCGTGATGGCTCCCGCCCATCGCCCGCCGACATTCTTGACATCGGCGACATCGCTCTTGATCTGTGGTTCGTATTCCTCAAAAAGCGGGAGTTGCCATACACGTTCAAAGGTCCGGTCTCCTGCTTCTTTGAGTTGATCCATCCTGCTCTGTGCGTTCCCCATCATTCCCGACGCAACGCTGCCGAGAGCAACGACGCAAGCCCCGGTTAACGTAGCGAGATCGATCACGAGATCTGGCTTGTAACGTGACGCGTACGAGAGTGCGTCGGCGAGAATCAGGCGGCCCTCCGCGTCGGTGTTGTCCACTTCGGAGGTCTTTCCGTTCAGGTGTGTGATGATATCCCCTGGTTTCATGGCCGATCCACCGAGCATGTTTTCAGTTGTGGGAACAAGCCCGATCAGATGCAGCGGGAGTTTGAGGTGCGCAGCCACCATCATCGTTCCGATGACCGCTGCGGCGCCAGACATATCCATCTTCATTTCACTCATTCCCGCCGCCGGTTTGATCGAGATACCTCCGGCATCGAACGTTACCCCTTTCCCGACCAGCACAACAGTTGGTACACTGTTGCCTCCGGCACGGTGTTCCATGATGATAAAGCGGGGAGGGCGGTTGCTGCCAAGAGATACGCCGACGAGGCCTCCCATTCCGAGCGAGCGAATCTGGTTCTCATTGAGAACCTTCACCGAAAAACCACTCTGCTTAGCAGCTTCCTGTGCGCGCTTTGTGAGGGATTCCGGATAAATCTCATTGGCCGGCGCATTGGCAAGGTCCCGTGCAAGATTCGTCCCGGCGCAGGTGACTTCCGCGACGTGCAAAAGGTTTCGCACTTCCTTGACACTTGCTTGATCATCGCAGATGAACTCGACCGTTCGCAAAGTCCGCGGTTCCTTGTCGACAGTCAGATACTTGTCGAACCGATAAGAGTAGAGGAGGATCCCTTCAGCCAGGGCGTGAGCGGCACGTTCGGCACGAAAGGTCTTTATCGCCGGTTTGACCAGCGCCATCGATTTTGGTTTGAGGGGGGTTGTCGCCTTCACACATGCTGCCCCGGCCCTTCGAAGTGTTTCCGGGGTCACCTCCCCTGGTGCACCGAGTCCGATGAGAACAAGCCTTCGAAATGGTGTCCCGGCGGGGAAGAGGGTCAGCACGTCTTTGGTCTTTCCCTCAAAGGCAGATGATGTGACCGCTTCTGCAATCCCCGGTGACAGCGCGGACAATTCTCCGATCTGGTCCTTGAGTGTTTTCTTGTCCTGCGGGATGAACATCGCCACAACATCAGCCTTGATCCTGGAAAGCGGGGTGTGACTGGCAGAAATTGAGATCATTGGATCTTTCTTCTCGTTGATTATGAGAGATATTTTTGTGCTGCGATGACCACGTTTTTCCTGAATTCGTCCAGTGATACCCCGCGTAACCGTGCTCCGGCCGCATTCCGGTGGCCATTTCCTCCAAATTCCTTGGCCAGTTCGTTGATGGGGATTTCACCGCGCGAGCGCAGACTCATCTTGACGCCATCCTGCAGCTCGAGGAAGAGAATTCCCGAAGTGACCGCGCCGATGCTCATGGGGTAGATTGTGAAGTTGTCCGTGTCTGCCTCTGAGGTCCCTGTTCTCTTCAGCATGGCCTGATCAACCGTAATATGTGCGAGCCGACCTCCATACTCAACGCGTAATGTCGCAAGGGCTTCGCCAAGAAGCTGAATACGTCCCGGAGTCCATTGCTCGTAGACCTCACGATAGATCCCGCCCGGATCTGCACCGCATTCAATGAGGTGGGCCACAATACGGTGAATGTCCGGATCGATATTCGAATAGCGGAACGATCCTGTATCGGTCACGATGGCGCAGTACAATGCGGAAGCAATTGTCTGGGAGATGGCTGCAGAACCCGAATCTCCGACGAGGAGACGGTACACAATTTCCCCCGTTGACGTTGCAGATTCATCAATGACGTATTGGTCCGCAAAGCGCGCAGGCTCGAGGTGGTGGTCAATGCAGATCTTCTTTGCTTTGCTCTTGAGCACTGATTTCTCGAGCGAACCAAGGCGGCCGGGATGATTCGTGTCGAGCACAACGATCACATCAGCAGCGTCGAGAACGGTTTGGTGAATGGACGGGTCGTATTGCAGGATAAGCTTGTCCGGGTCGAGGAACCTGTAAACCTCCGGAGTAGCATTGTGGTTCAGGATCGTTGCCTTCTTTCCCTTTGATGAGAGCCAGTCGCCAAGGGCAATTTCCGATCCAAGCCCATCGCCGTCAGGATTGACATGTGTTGTGAGGACAAAGTTCTGATGCTGCCGGAAGAGGAGATGGGACTCCTTAATTGCTGCCTGCATCCAGACCCAAAACGGTGTTACAAACAGAGAGCGTCAATGAAGATTCCTGTGGAAGGGAAGGGTCAGCTCAACGGGCCGAATCGCGGACCAGGTTGGGAATTGAACGTGGGCACCATACATCACTGAATGACCCAGACCTCATCCCCGTCGAGAAGTGCCTGAAGATCACCATCACCCTTCTTTGTCCGGGCGTGTGTGAGTTGCTTCTCAATGGATTGTTCGTATGTCGGTCGCGAGGTAGCAAGAAACACCCCCATCGCGCGGGGGAGTGCCGGATTTCTTGTCATGTCTGCCAGAATCGCGGCGAGGGTCGTATCATGCTCATTGTGAACCAGCAGATCATT
>DAIPLH010000375.1:0-3369 GCA_036769325.1 Bacteroidota bacterium | reverse complement strand
TTCCTCACTCAGTTGATAAATGATCCTGTCAAAACCCCCGACGGCCTTCCGGTAACGGAGGGTGGAAGGAGTGGGCCAGTGTTCGGGGATCAACCGTCCGAACCGGACACGTCGCTCGATGTAGCGCTGACACACGAGCAGCGCATCCTGGATCCTGTCGATCTCACCCGTGAGATCCTTGCCGAAAAGTGCAATCGTGGTAATAGCGAGCGACATTCGGGCGAGTTCCCGTGAGACGTTGATCGTCTCACCATCCCTCCATGCCTCCTGGAGTCGCCGTTCAACCGTTTCCTGCATCACTTTCCTTGCCTCGCCGATTCTTTCCCCGCTGAATGAGGGCTGGATCAGCTTTCGCAGGGCGGAATGTTTTGGTTCATCGGCGGTGATCAACCCGGTGCCGAGGAACGAGCGACTAATCCGGAGTCCCCGGGCCTTTGAATAGTTTCGGTGGTTTGTGACCAGGACATGTCTGATATCTGCAGGGTCGGCCAGGAAAAAGGTGGGGTAACGAAATGGAAGCCGGAACACCTTACCGTGTTTCTCCGTCAGCTCTCTCATGGATGTGAGATGATCGGAAAAGAGTTGAGGGAGACGGAGCAGAAGCTCCAGTTTTGTTGGTCCGGACGGGACGACGTTTTGAGGGAGAGAGCCGTTCACCGTCAATCATCCTGGGCATTGAGTACACAATCGGCCCAGAGCCACCAGGTTGCCGGTGAGGAACTCAGGTCAGTCTGGAGAAGCTGAATAGCCCTGCTTGCGATCGAGCGCGACGATGGCTCGAATTCTTCAGTGGGGGAGTCAGAGAGCGGAACGATCGTGATCCTGTCCCTCCCGTCAGGCAGTCGGCGAACTGACGCATAGAATATCGGAGCATCGCATTGCAAGGCAAGAAGGATCGGCGCACAGTTCACCCGAAGGAACGAATGTCCAAATTCCATCCAGACGGAACGGGCGTTCTTCACTGAGAAATCAATTGCAACGGCAAAGAGACCATTCCTTTTCAACAGATCCCTTCCCCTGAGGAGCATGCTCCTGTCCGTCAGTATCCATTGTGTTGACTGGCGATCAAATTTTCGTTGATACGACAGATCGAGAGATGGAAGACCGAGGGACCTTGCCGCCATGCCGAAGTCATATCCATGCAAACCGATCGCGCTAAGAGAGCCGACATTGCCGAAATGACTGAAGAGCATCATTGCACCATTGCCCTTTGAGAGGGCACTCCGGAGGGCTTCTTCTCCTTCCAGCACTATGTGCCTGCGAAAGATGTCGGGATCCTGTACGATCAGCCAGTCCAACTCGATGAGCGTCCTCCCGACGTACTGGCAATAAGTGCTCCACTGTTTTCCTGAACCCTTGCCGGATGGAGGAGTTCCAAGCACGGCATGCATGTTCCGAAGGACAGTCTTCTTCTTCCCGGAGAGAATGACCCGACCCAATATCCGGGCCGCAATAGGATGGCGCGGGTGACGCAGGCGGCTGAACATGAAAACAACCCCCCGCAACATCACAGAGACGATCATGTCCGCCAAACGCCGCATGGGAGTGGCGGGAATCGCTGAAGGGAGAGAGGCAAAAGACTCCTTCGACTGTAGTCGAAGTTTCGCTTCCTGTCTGAGGTCTTGTGTTATTGCCGTATTCAGGATTTCACCATCAGGTCGTCAAACTCATCGACAGGCGCGCGGTCCACCGGGGTGGCGGCCCTGACACTTGAAGTTTCCTTCAGGATCGCTGCTGCGACACGTGGAATGACGCGTCCGCTGCCGAGAATGTTCCTTACCTGTCTGAGTTGATTGGATATTCGGGAATGATTCGCGGGGTTATCGAGAATGTCGAGGGCCAGCGATGCGAGTCGCTCCGGTGTTACGCCATCCTGAATAACCTCAGGCACCACCGGACCGTTGAGCAGGATATTCGGCATTGCAATGAAGCGGGTCTTCACCACCGCTCGTCCGATAGCAAACGTGATTGGCGAAACCCTGTATGCAGCCACCATCGGGACACCGAGAAGAGCCGCTTCCAACGTTGCAGTCCCCGAAGAGAGAATCACCAGCGTACACCGGCTCAGGCACTCATACACGTGCTCGGTAACGATAACGACGTGCGAGGAGAGTCCGGCCTCGCGGATTCTGTGCTCGATCCCAGATCGAAGATGGGGAGCTGCGAGGGGGAGGATCAACTGAATGTCGGGATGCTGTTTGATGATCAGGCGAGCGGCCCCAAGGATCGGATTGCAAAGCTCTGCGATCTCCTGGTGCCTGCTTCCTGGCATCAGGGCGATTGTTCTCTGCGACGCATCGAGGCCGAGGCTCCGGAAGATGTCAGCAGGGTTCGCGCGCACGCCGACGATGTCAAGCAAAGGATGACCGTACCACTCGACGTGTCCTCCTTCCCGCCGGTAGATTTCCGCCTCAGGGAAAAAGGCGGGAAAAATCATCCGGGCGCTGCGCGCAATTCTCCGGGCACGCCATTCACCCCAGAGCCAGACCTGTGGAGGAAAATAATAGATGAAGGGGATTCCTTCGCGATGGAGAAACCTGGCGAGCACTCCATTGAATCCCTCATTGTCCACGAGCACGGCGAGGTCAGGGGTCTCGTTCCTCACCAGTGTCTGTATCGTCCGGAGCGCTCGTCTGAGCGGCTTCACGAAGCGAATGGATTCCTGGATGCCGACACTTCCATATTGAGCTGTCTGCTCAATGACCTCGACTCCTGCCGCACGCATCATCTCGCCCCCGGTCCCATAAAGCCGTATCGATGGATCCTGGTACAACATCTCACGCGCAAGATGGGAGGCATGCCTGTCCCCGGAAACTTCACCCGCGGCCATCAGGATCCTGAGTCTCGCTGATGAGTAGCTCATCGGTGGATCATTCCGAGAGTTCCGGGAATGCACAGTTCATCAGTTTGTATGTGAGCTTGGCGGCCGTGAGGTCGGGAAACGAGAAATCCTTGCGCGGAGAGAACTCAACAACGTCACACCCCACGATCGACTTGTGTTCTCCCACCATTCTCAGGAGTTCGATCGTCTCGCTCCAGAAGAGTCCGTTCGGTTCAGGAGTGCCGGTGCTGGGCATGATGGAAGGATCGAGTCCATCAACATCGAACGTGATGTAAACGTGATCGGCCAGCCGGTCGATGACCTCGCGCTTCCATCCACCGGAGCCGGTAAAATAGGTGCTCCCGCGAATCTGGTGAGCGTAGAAGGTATTGACCTTGTTCTCTTCAATGAATGCGGCTTCTTCAACGCATTGAGCACGGATGCCCACCTGCACGATTCTGTTTGGATGCACAATCTCGGCGATCCTTGCCATCACGCACGCGTGGCTGTACTTGTTGTCCTGGTATGAGTCGCGGAGATCAGAATGG
>DAIPLH010000050.1:5929-12055 GCA_036769325.1 Bacteroidota bacterium | reverse complement strand
CAGGCCTCCGAGCACGCGGGGAATTTCCTCCGATGAAACATACTTGCGGAGGCCGGGACGGCTCACGCGTTTCATCCCGACGATCGCGGGTTCTCCGCCTTTGTACTTCAATTGAATCCTGATCATCTTCTGCGGCGCCACGTCAACCTCGGTATATCCGGCAATGAGGTTCTTCTCCATCAAGAGTTTCGTCAGGGCAAGCTTCACCCTGTTCGAAGGTATTTCCACTCTCTTGTGTTTTGCCTGAATGGCGTTGCGGATCCTTGTCAGGTAGTCAGCGATCGGATCTGTCATTGTCATAATTCGATTCCTTTTTTCAACCGTTCCGCATGCTCAAAGCGGATTACCAGCTTGCCTTTCTCACGCCCGGGATTTTTCCTGCAAGAGCCATGTCCCGAAAAGCGATTCTTGATACACCAAACTTGCGCATGTAGGCTCTCGGGCGGCCGGTGATGGAACATCTGCTGTGAAGCCGCGTCGGACTGCTGTTCCTCGGAAGGGCCTGCAGACCCGCATAGTCGCCCTTCTCACGCAGCTCTTTGCGGAGCGCTTCGTATTTTTTCACCAGCTTCACCCGCTTTGCCTGCCGGGCGATTGAACTTCGTTTTGCCATGTTGGCTCCTGTTACGCTTCTTGTGCTGTCAGTATTTCCTGGCGCTTCACAAACGGGAAGCCCAATCCCTTGAGCAATTCATAGGCCTCCTCGTCGGTCTTGGCAGTCGTAACGATGGTGACGTCCATGCCAAAAACCCTTGCGATCTTGTCGATATCGATCTCCGGGAACACGGTGTGTTCCTTGATCCCGATGGTATAGTTTCCTCTGCCGTCAAATGATTTGTCGGACAGACCGCGAAAGTCACGGATCCGCGGGACAGCAACGCTCACGAAGCGGTCCAGAAACTCGTACATCCGTGTCCGGCGAAGGGTAACCCGACAGCCGATCGGCATTCCTTCGCGGAGCTTGAAATTCGAGATCGATTTCTTTGAACGGGTGACCACAACCTTCTGGCCGGTTATCGCCTCGATATCACGAGCTGTGGATTCCACAAGCTTCGCATCCTGGGTGGCGAGACCGACCCCGGAATTGACAGAGATCTTTTCCAGCCTGGGCACCTGCATGATGCTTGAATAGCTGAATCGCTTCATCATGGCCGGGATGACATCTTTCTTGTACAGCTCAGCCATCCGCGAGACAACCTTCTCCTCGTGCTGCTTTCCCTTAGCTGGCGGCGGAGCGGTTTCGGTTTTTCCCGCACCTTTTGCTTTTTTCGGTTTTTCCTGCTGACTCATCGTTGTTCCTCAGACAAACCTTGTCTTTCGTTAATCAAAATGTTTCCCCGGTTGCCCGTGAGACCCGCATGCGGAGTTTGCGACCGGTCGTTTCATCCTTGCCCACCCTCGTTCCTACACGTGTCGGCTCGTTGGTCTTTGGATCGAGCAGCATGACATTGGAGAGATGGATGGGCGCCTCTCTCTGGATAATACCACCCTGCGGATTTTTCTGGTTCGGACGCGTATGACGCTTGATGATGTTCACGCCCTCAACAATCACGCGACTTCGCTCAGGATAGACCTTGAGTATCTTTCCCCGTTTTCCCCTGGAATTTCCGGAGATGACGACCACCTGATCATTTTTTTTGATGTTCATAATAATCTTCCTCGACTACAACACTTCGGGAGCAAGTGAAACAATCTTCATATACTGTCTCTCACGCAACTCTCGCGCGACCGGGCCGAAAATGCGGCTTCCCCTTGGTTCTCCCTGTTCGTTGATAAGAACAGCGGCATTCTCATCGAATCTGATAAAGGATCCATCCTTGCGTCTGGTTTCCTTCTTGGTGCGGACGATAACAGCCCTCGCCACCTCGCCCTTCTTCACGCCTGCACCCGGAATCGCCGATTTCACTGCCACCACGACGACATCACCGAGACCCGCATACCGCCGGTCTGACCCGCCCAGAACCCGGATGCAGCGAACCCGCTTTGCACCCGAATTATCAGCGACAACAAGATTTGTCTCTTCCTGTACCATGACTGTTCACCGACGGGATTGCCTATCGGGCCTTTTCAATTATGTCCACAAGTCTCCACCGCTTCAGCTTGCTTAGTGGACGGGTTTCCATGATCCGCACAACATCGCCAATTCCGGCTTTGCGCTCTTCGTCGTGTGCTACCAATCTGGTCGTCTGCTTGAAATACTTCTTATAAATCGGATGCGCGACACGACGTTCAATCGCGACAATGATACTTTTCTGCATCTTGTTGCTGACCACTTTCCCGGTACGGACCTTTCTCCGCGCTGTCCGGTTCTTTGTTTCTGAGGCGACTTCGGGACTCATGCGTTCTTCACCTTTGTTTTCGAAGGGGTCGTTGTTTTCATCTTCTCGGCAATCACTGTCTGGATCCGGGCAATATCTTTCCGGACAAGCCGAACCTTCACGGGGTTCTCAAGCTGACTGGTGGAGAGCTGGAATTTCAGGTTCGAGAGACTCTCTTCTTCTCCCTTCAGCCTGTTCTTCAACTCTTCGATTGAGAGTTCTTTCAGTTCACTTGCCTTCATTCTCTGTCTCTCCTCCATGGCCTGAGTCATAGTCGGGCCGGGTTGAAACCTTTGTCTTGATGGGCAGCTTGTGAGAAGCGAGCCGCAAAGCCTCGAGAGCTGTCGTCCTTGTTGTCCCACCTACCTCGAACATGATACGTCCCGGCTTCACGACGGCCACCCAATACTCCGGCGCTCCTTTTCCCTTGCCCATACGAGTTTCAGCGGGCTTCTTGGTCACGGGCTTGTCGGGAAAAATTCTGATCCACACTTTTCCTTCACGCTTCATCATGCGTGTAAGCGTTACACGGGCTGATTCGATCTGTCTCTGTGTGATCCACCCCGGCTCCAGGGCTTTGAGTCCAAAATCCCCAAAACTGATCAGCGATCCTCTCTTTGCTTTTCCGCGCATTCTGCCGCGTTGCGCTTTTCGATACTTGACTCTCTTCGGCATCAACATGAGGAATTCTCTCCGAGACTCACAATGACCGCATTGACTGAAATGCCGACTGCATAGCACTCTTCCCGTCCAGCACCTCGCCCTTGCACAACCACACTTTCACTCCAATGGTGCCGTAGATTGTCTTGGCTGTCGCGGTGCCATAGTCGATGTCCGCCCTCAGCGTGTGAAGGGGGATTCTCCCTTCCTTGTATTGCTCGGTGCGGCCCATTTCCGATCCGCCGAGTCTGCCTGCCGTCATAACGCGGACGCCTTCGGCGCCCATCCTCATCGCGGCAGTGATGGCGTTTTTCATCGCGCGACGGAAGGCGATTCTCCCTTCGAGCTGCTGGGCGATGTTCTCTGCAACCAGAAACGCGTCAAGCTCCGGCCGCTTGATTTCGTTAATCAGAATCTTGACTTCCTTGTTGCTCGTGATCTTTTTCAGTTCTTCTTCCAGCTGGGTGATTTCTTTTCCACTTCTGCCGATGACGATGCCGGGCCGCGAAGTGAAAATGGTCACGACAACACGGTTGCGTGTGCGCTCAATAAGAATCCGGGAGACACCCGCCTTCTTCAGTCGATTCCGGACATAGTCACGAACGGTCAGGTCTTCGATGAGCTTTCCCGCGAACGTCTTTTCGTCGTACCAGTTCGAATCCCACGACTTGATGATGCCGAGGCGCAGTCCTATCGGATGTGCTTTCTGTCCCAAGTGTTCCTCCTAAGCAGATTTCTCTTTGGCAGCCGTCTTTTTCTTCGGCGCCGCGGAGCGTGTTTTCTTTTTTGCTGCGGCGTCCGGTTTCGGAGCGGACTTCTTCGGGAAATCCTTCGCAGCAACAACGATCGTGATGTGATTCGACCGCTTCCTGATCCTGTAGGCCCTACCCATCGGCGCAGGCGAGATCCGCTTCATCATCATTCCCCCGTCCACGAAGGCTGTCTTCACGAAGAGATCGGCAGGATCGAGCCGACCCGCTTCATCGCGGTTCTGAAGATTGGAAACCGCGGAGCGGAGAACCTTCTCGGCAGTACGCGCCGCATGCTTCGGAGAAAAATGGAGGATGTGCAACGCCTCGTTCACCGACTTCCCTCTGATCAGATCAATGACCAGGCGCATCTTGCGCGGGGAGGTCGACACGTACCTGTTAATTGCCTGTGCTTCCATAAGCGAATCCTGCTGAATGCATCCGGCGTTATGCCGGAGTGGTGGTTTCTTCTTTCTTTATGCCGGGGTGATTCCTGAACATTCTTGTCGGGGCAAATTCGCCGAGCTTGTGCCCGACCATTCCTTCATGAACATACACCGGGATGAACTTATTCCCGTTGTGAACCGCAAACGTGTGTCCGACAAACTCAGGCGAGATCGTGGATGCCCGCGACCAGGTCTTGATGACTCTCTTCTGATTGCCCTTGTTCAATGCCTGGACCTTTTCCGCCAGGTCAACTGAAACAAAGGGTCCCTTCTTCAGCGATCGTGCCATGGATTCTTCTCTTTATTTCTATCGTTTCGTTTTGCGTTTCACGATGAGCTTGCTGGACGGCTTCTTCCGTTTCCTCGTCTTCTTCCCCTTTGTGTGCCATCCCCATGGTGACACCGGATGAGGATTACCCTGAGGAGATTTTCCTTCGCCGCCGCCATGTGGATGATCCACCGGATTCATGACCACACCACGTGACTGGGGACGAATTCCAAGCCAGCGGGAACGTCCGGCCTTGCCGATGCTGATGTTCTCGTGGTCAACATTGCCGACGGTACCAATGGTCGCCCTGCATTCCACCGGGACATTCCGGATCTCACCGGACGGGAGTTTCAGCTGGACGAGCTTTCCCTCCCTCGCCATCAGTTGAATGGCAACACCGGCGCTTCGCGCCATCTGTGCTCCCTTGCCGGGCCGAAGCTCCACGTTGTGGACAAATGTCCCCATCGGGATTCCGGACAATGGCAGCGAGTTTCCAACCTTGATTTCAGCACCGGGTCCCGCCTGCACAACATCGCCGACGCCAAGCCCGTTAGGAGCCACGATGTAGCGTCGCTCGCCATCCTTGTACAGGAGAAGGGCAAGGCGAGCTGAACGGTTTGGATCATACTCAATTGCCTGGACACGGGCGTCCATGCCGATCTTGTCTCTTTTGAAATCCACAACCCTGTAGAAACGCTTATGTCTGCCACCCCGATGCCTCGAAGTAATCCGGCCGGTGTTGTTTCGGCCGCCGGTCCTGCGAAGCGGTTCGATGAGGGATTTCTCCGGCCGCGTCTTCGTGATTTCATCAAACGTGGAGACTGTAGCCCACCGGGTTCCGGGTGTTACCGGTTTTAGTGATCGTATGCCCATAGCAGTTCGCTAGACGTTCTGAAAGAGTTCGATTTTGTCGCCTTCTTTGAGCCGGACGATTGCCTTTTTCCAGGCAGGGGTCCGACCACTGAATCTTCCGCGCCGGGTCAACTGCGACTTGGCTTTTCCTTTGCCCCGGGCCGTTCTGACATTGAGTACCGTAACGCCGAATTTCTTTTCCACGGCGCGGGCAATTTCAATTTTATTTGCATCAAGTCTGACCTCGAACGCGTAGTGACCCTTTTCATGGAGGGTCGTCATCTTCTCGGTCACGAGCGGTCTTTTGAGAATCGTATGCATCGCTGTCTTTGCCGTCAGTTCTTGAAGGTGTTCTGAAGAACTTCAAGGGCACTCTTCTGGATCAGAAGAACCTTGCTGTTCACAAAGTCATACGTCGATGCCTTGTTCGCCTCGAGTATGTTGAGGACAGGAATATTGCGTCCGGCCCTTACGACATTCTGGTTGTTGGCGGGAGTGAGCAGCAACGTCTTGACAGATCCAATTTTCAGGGCATTCAAGACCTGAGCCATCTGTTTTGTTTTTGGCTGGTCAAAATTGAAGTCCTCCACGACCATGACCCCGCCTTCCTTTGCACGAAGAGAGAGAGCAGACTTTCGCGCAAGGCGGTGCATTTTTTTCGGCATGTGTGTTGTATAGTCCCGAGGCTTTGGCCCGAAGATTGACCCTCCTCCTGGCATCAGCGGCGATCTCTTTGACCCCTGGCGCGCCATACCGGTGTGCTTCTGCTTGAACGGCTTCTTCCCTCCACCACGAACCTCACCACGTGTTTTGACCTTTGCAGTCCCCTGACG
>DAIPLH010000050.1:4592-5919 GCA_036769325.1 Bacteroidota bacterium | reverse complement strand
AGATGCGTACGGACGGCCATGTAGATTGCATGCTCATTCGGCTCGATTCCAAAGATCTCGTCCGAAAGCTTGATCTTCTCTCCGGATTCCGTGCCGTCTGTCTTGAGGATATTCAGTTCCATGATTTCCGCCTACCTGCCAGACAGGTTGTTCTTGTGTATTTCAACATAGCCGTTGATTGCGCCCGGAACGGATCCTTTTACAAGAAGGAGGTTCGAATCCGGGATCACCCCGACAACTTTCAGATTTTTCACGGTTATCTGGTCGCCACCCATCCGTCCGCCCATCCGTTGTCCGCGAAAAACACGTGAAGGGTAGGATGACGAGCCGATCGACCCGGGGGCTCTTTCACGGTCGCTCTGACCATGCGTCCGCGCTCCTCCGCCGAAATGATGCCGCTTCACAACGCCCTGAAATCCGCGTCCCTTGGACGTGCCAATCACCGAGACCACATCTCCCTTGGTGAAGACCTTATCAACTTTAATTTCCTGGCCCGGCTGCATCTCTTCGCTTCCGTTCGAGCGGAATTCCCGAAGAATCCTGAGCGGCTTGACACCTGCCTTCGCAAAATGTCCGCGGAGGGGTTTCGTCACCAGCCGTTCTTTCTTTTCCTCGTAGCCGAGCTGTACTGCGTCGTAGCCGTCCCTTTTCTGGGTCCGGATACTTGTGACGTAGCACGGTCCTGCTTCGATGACGGTGCAGGGAATGACCTCGCCCAGTTCGTCAAAGATGCTGGTCATGCCGAGTTTTTTGCCTAAGAGTCCTGTCATAGTCAAATCCATCAATGAAAAACAACAGAGTAGCGACCGGTTGAACTACCTGCCGGCACTCCACGCCACGCTCCGCCCTGTGGGGAAGGAGCGCGATCGCATTCCTGAATGTGCTGAGCTATACTTTGATTTCCACGTCGACTCCTGCGGGTAAATCCAGCTTCATCAAGGAGTCAACTGTGCGGTTCGTCGAGTTCAGAATATCGATCAGGCGCTTGTGAGCGCGTGTTTCGAATTGCTCCCTCGACTTTTTGTCCACATGGGGTGATCGAAGCACAGTATAGACCGTACGCTTCGTGGGTAACGGAATCGGCCCTGAGACCACAGCGCCTGTTGATTTCACAGTCTTGATGATCTTCTCCGCAGACTTGTCAATCAGGTTATGGTCGTACGATTTTAGCTTGATTCGTATTTTCTGGCCGGCCACGTTGCATTCACTCCGTAAGGTTCTGTGAGAAACTACTCTGTTATCTTTGTGACGACACCTGCCCCGACGGTATGGCCTCCTTCACGGATGGCGAACCGAAGTCCATCCTCCATCGCGATCGGCATAATCA
>DAIPLH010000050.1:0-4582 GCA_036769325.1 Bacteroidota bacterium | reverse complement strand
TAAAGTTCTGAGAATTACTCAATAATCTTTGTAACAACTCCCGCGCCGACGGTATGACCGCCTTCACGGATAGCAAACCGAAGGCCTTCTTCCATGGCAATGTTGGTGATGAGCTCGACGAACATCCCGTCCACATTGTCGCCGGGCATGACCATCTCTGTCCCACCTGGAAGGGTCGCCACTCCCGTTACGTCCGTTGTCCTGAAATAGAACTGTGGACGGTAACCGGTAAAGAACGGCGTATGACGTCCACCCTCTTCCTTTTTCAGAACATAGACCTGGGCGTTGAATTTCTTGTGGGGGGTAATGGTCCCTGGTTTTGCGATGACCATTCCTCTCTCAAGCTCAGCCTTGTCAACACCGCGCAACAGCAACCCGGCATTGTCACCCGCAACGATTTCGTCAAGCTCTTTCCGGAACATCTCTGCGCCGGTGATGACGGTCTTCTTGTGAGCTCCCAGACCAATCACTTCAACTTCGTCGCCGACCTTGGCCTTTCCACGCTCAACGCGACCGGTGCCAACAGTACCGCGACCGGTAATGGAAAACACATCTTCCACCGACATCAGGAACGGCTTGTCGATATCGCGCTGTGGAACGGGGATATAGCTGTCGACCGCATCCATTAGATCATAGATGCATTTGAAAGCCGGGTCAGCAGGAGTTGAATCGGCAACAATTGCACGTTCCATTGCCTTCAAAGCGCTTCCCCTGATAATCGGGATTTCGTCACCCGGATACTCATATGCCTTGAGCAGGTCTCGCAACTCAAGCTCGACGAGATCAAGGAGTTCCGGATCGTCGACAGCGTCCACCTTGTTCATGAACACCACGATCTTGGGAACGCCAACCTGGCGTGCAAGCAGGATGTGCTCGCGGGTCTGGGGCATTGGACCGTCGGTTGCAGCGACAACGAGAATGGCGCCGTCCATTTGCGCGGCACCCGTGATCATGTTCTTCACATAGTCAGCATGGCCGGGGCAATCGACGTGCGCGTAGTGACGCTTTTCCGTTGAATACTCAACGTGCGCCGTCGCGATAGTGATACCTCGCTCCTTCTCTTCCGGAGCATTGTCGATACTGTCAAACGTCCTGATTGAGGCAAGGCCCTTCTTGCCCAGCGTCATTGTAATGGCCGCTGTCAGGGTTGTCTTCCCGTGGTCAACGTGCCCGATCGTCCCGACATTGACGTGCGGCTTATCTCTGGTGAACTTTTCCTTTGCCATGGTGGATCTCCTCAGAAACTAAAAAGGGATAAGGATAGAAACAATTTACTGGCGGATCAAACCGTTACAGCTTCTTTGCCTTTCACTTTCTCGATGATCTGGTCAGCAACGCTCTTCGGGACTTCATCATAGTGCGACAACTCCATCGAGTAGATCGCACGTCCCTGTGTCATTGACCGGAGAATAGTGGAATAGCCGAACATTTCAGAAAGCGGCACTACTGCTTTAATCACCTGTGCGTCTTTTCGCGGCGTCATTCCGGAGATTTTTCCCCTGCGGGAATTAAGATCTCCGATCACATCTCCCATATACTCTTCAGGTGTAACAACCTCAACACCCATGATCGGCTCGAGCAGAACCGGGTCTGCTTTCCGTGCAGCATTCTTGAACGCCATCGACCCGGCAATCTTGAATGCCATCTCGGACGAATCGACATCATGAAGAGCTTCACTTTCAGGTCTTCGACCGGATAGCCGGCAAGGACCCCGTTTTTCATAGCCTCGACAATTCCCTGCTCAATCGGCTTGACATACTCCCTCGGGACCACGCCACCGACGATGGCATTCTCGAACTCGAATCCTTTGCCCTTCTCATTTGGCTCCACTTCGATCCAGACATGTCCAAACTGACCACGTCCGCCGCTCTGCCGGACAAACTTCCCTTCCGCCTGAACCTTCTTCCGGAGAGTCTCCTTGTACGCCACCTGGGGCCGTCCAATGTTTGCCTGAACGCGGAACTCCCGCTTCATGCGATCGATAATAATCTCCAGATGAAGCTCTCCCATCCCGCTGAGAATCGTCTGACCGGTTTCTTCATTGGTGGATATCCGCAACGTTGGATCCTCTTCGGAGAGCTTCATCAGGGCCTCACCAAGCTTCTCCTGATCAGCCTTCGTCTTGGGTTCGATCGCAACATGGATAACCGGATCCGGGAAGGTCATTTTTTCAAGAATGATCGGATCGCTCTCATCACACAATGTATCTCCCGTTCGGGTATGCTTGAGACCTACCGCCGCAACAATGTCTCCTGCGGTTGCTGAGTCAACATCTTCACGGGTATTGGCGTGCATCCGGAGGATACGGCTGATCCGCTCTTTCTTCTCTGAAACCGGGTTGTAGACATACGAGCCGGCCGGCAGCGATCCCGAGTACACGCGGAAATACGTGAGCTTGCCGACAAACGGATCGGTAACAATCTTGAACGCGAGCGCAGTAAACGGGTCAGACTCATCGACCTTCCGTGAAATATGGTCGGTCATGTTCTCATGGTGTCCCCAGACCACCCCCTCATTAAGGTCACGGGGTGATGGGAGGTACTGGATCACTGCGTCAAGGAGTTTCTGTACTCCCTTGTTCTTAAATGACGATCCACAGAGGACGGGGACGATGCTGACCTTCAGAGTCGCGCGCCGGAGAACCTCCATAATCTCTTCCGGAGAGATTTCCTTTCCTTCGAGATACTTTTCGAGGAGTGTATCGTCTTCTTCAGAAACCGCTTCAAGCATTTTTGTGCGATACTTCTGGGCGGTGGCCTCCATGTCGTGGGGAATGGGAATGTCGTCCCATTCGGTTCCCAGCGAATGCTCTTTGTACATCCGGGCCTTCATGGTAACCAGGTCGATCACCCCGGCGAAGAGATCTCCTTCGCCGACCGGCAAATGAATCGGGACAGCGTTCGCACCGAGCCGCTCGTGCATCATGTTCACAACTGAAAGGAAGTCAGCCCCGACACGATCCATCTTGTTCACAAAGGCAATCCGCGGGACGCCATACTTGTCCATCTGTCTCCAGACAGTTTCCGACTGGGGTTCGACGCCACCTACGGAACAGAACAACGCAATCGCACCATCAAGCACACGCAGAGACCGTTCCACTTCCACTGTGAAGTCCACATGCCCCGGCGTATCAATAATGTTGATCCGGTGGTCATTCCAGTAGGTGGTGGTTGCGGCGGAGGTAATCGTAATCCCGCGTTCCTTTTCCTGCTCCATCCAATCCATTGTCGCTGCGCCATCATGCACTTCGCCCATCCGGTGGAGAACACCTGTGTAAAACAGGATGCGCTCGGTCGTGGTGGTCTTCCCCGCGTCGATGTGGGCGCTGATGCCGATATTGCGTATTTTGTCCAGTGGAAACTTCTTCGTCATTTTCTCTACCATCTGAAGTGGGCAAAGGCCTTGTTCGCCTCAGCCATCTTATGAACGTCATCTTTCTTCTTGATCGCGTTCCCTTCGCCCTTTGAAGCAGCAATCAACTCGGCCGCCAGCTTTTCCGAAAGGGACTTGTCTTTGCGGTCACGCGCATAGCCAATCAGCCACCGCATTGCGAGGGCTGTACTGCGTTCCGGTCTGACTTCCGTCGGAACCTGATAGGTTGCTCCGCCTACGCGCCGTGCACGGACCTCAAGCATCGGCCGCGCATTGCCAATCGCTTTCCGGAAGACCTCGACGCCGTTGGCCTTGGTTCTTTCTTCTATAAGAGAGAAGGAACCGTAGACAATGCGACGGGCTAGGTTTTTCTTTCCTTCCTTCATCACACTGTTCACAAACTGGGCGACAAGAACATCGCCATAGATCGGATCAGGAATGACAGCTCTGCGTGTTGATCGTTTTTTTCTCACAAAAGATCCTTGAGTTCTTTACTTCGGCCGTTTTGAGCCATACTTTGATCGTCCCTGCTTCCTCTCGTTGACCCCGGCGGTATCGAGGGTTCCCCGGATAATATGGTAGCGAACGCCAGGAAGATCCTTTACCCTTCCGCCACGGATGAGGACAATAGAATGTTCCTGAAGGTTATGCCCTTCACCGGGGATGTAGGCCGTTACTTCAATTCCGTTCGTGAGACGAACACGAGCAACCTTTCTGAGAGCTGAATTGGGCTTCTTGGGAGTTGTTGTATACACCCTCGTGCAAACGCCCCTTTTCTGGGGGTTTGCCTCCATCGCAGGAGCCTTGCTTTTGTAGGTTACCCGTCTTCGACCCTGCCGGACAAGCTGGTTTATCGTTGGCAAGCGCTTACTCCGAAATCAGTCGAGACAAAGTTTTACATGATACGAAATACATGAGAAACAGTCAATATCAGACCGGGACTCTTTCGCGTTCAGATGGCGTTTTTCTTGCCGGGGTTTCCGGGGCGCCATTGTCGTCATCCGCATCAGAGGCCTGATTCACGAGAATATCACGGAACCTCTTCATTCCGGTCCCGGCAGGGATCAGGTGGCCCATAATAACATTTTCCTTCAGGCCCAGCAGGTGATCAACCTTGGCCGAAATTGCCGCATCGGTCAGAACCTTGGTTGTTTCCTGGAAAGAGGCCGCGGAAATAAAGCTTTCAGTTGACAGTGCTGCTGTTGTGATT
>DAIPLH010000374.1:0-3372 GCA_036769325.1 Bacteroidota bacterium | reverse complement strand
TCCAAGAGCCCTAAGCTCTTCCTCAAGTCGGTAATAACTGAGCCGGCTGGACACTTCAACCATGCAATCGACGTCGTCTGTTGGTCGCACTTCTGATGCTGCAGGGTCTGTAGCATAGAGGCCAACGACTGATCCTCCGACAAACACCACTTCGTTGAGCATGTCACCAAGTCCCTCAGCGACCGTCTCAAGCATCGTAATATGGAGACTTCCCACCATTTCCTATACGCCTTGTAAGTTCTTTGACTGCTAATGAATATTCACGAGACTTCCCGACTCGCAAAGCATCAGTGAGAGCGAGGAGCTCATACAACTTACTATCCTCGAATGCAGCCTTCGCGGCGTTCTCATAGAGTGGTTCGATGGCCTGTCCGCGTACCATTCCCATGTCGAAGGGCCAGACGTATACGTCAGCTTCCGAACGAATGAAGGATGAGAGAGGCTTCGCGGAGTGTGCGGTTGGGATCCCCCGCACCAATGACCCAGGCTCAACAGGAAAAACATATCTAAGCCCATATTTCAGGAATTCTAATAGAGCACCGCGGTGAACAACCCTCTTTGAATGATCAACGAACCGCGCTATCTTGCAACGATTGAGTGACTCGGAAATCTCCGACTGACTCAAAAACAGAGCCGCTGCAAGATCGACAACACGCCAGCCAACATTTCCCAGGGAAATAATCTTGAGCAAGACGGCGATGTCGTGTGGCCTCATTCCTCCATGTTTTCTCATCTTCGGGTCCTCTTCATATCGAATATCGCATATTGCGATATGCAATATCGAAACATCCAATGAGAAAAACAACAGTTTTTCACCTTGCTCGGGTTTGGCTTATGATTTGCACCGGGTTTTTCCACGCCGAGGCGATTGCGAAGAATGATTTGGAATTGCGAAAACCCAAACTCACATCCTCCGCATCAGGAACTGTGCACTGGATCAAATGTGACTACCGAATGGGGAAGACCAACTTGCGAATTGGGAAAAACGAGTAACCAACCGAGCCATACGGACCGAACAGACTGGACAGACTAAATAGACTGAACAGACTTGGACCACTGACTGTCGACTCCGGACTGCTACTTCCCCCGAAGGGGTCCCTTTGGGACGCGTTCCACCTTTCGCTTTCCGAGTTCTGACTCGAACATCCACCGTTTGACTTCCGACTATCGACTTCCGACTTTTTCCTCTTGACATTCCCGCCGCTCATCGCTACATTGGGTCCAGCACACACCATCCGGTGTCAGGTCCCGGTAACGGCAAGCGAACTGGTCCTTCGAGTAGGAGTCCGTTACAGGTGCTACTGGTCAAATGAAATCCTGACTACCGGTACACACCCAAGTTCAACGATTATCCATTTCAAGGCGAGTAGTCATGCAACTCACCTTCCGGAAATCCGCGGCACGTTTGTGCGCGGTTTTCATTCTTGCTCTCGGCGCCATCTCCTGCGAGCAGTACGAGTATAGCTCTCCGTCTCCCGGTGTCATGGAAGTCCGCCTCGCAGTCAAGAACACCAGAACCGATCTCCTTCCGTTTGCAACCTTTGATTCAACTACCTTCAATTCTCATTCGATGTTTTTCATCATGAAATCGCTCGAGGCGGTTGATGGTAATGAAGTGCATCTTCCGGTCTTTTCGGATCTCTTTGCGATCCGCAGAAATCCGGATGGCGATTTCTTTAATGCCCTCGATCCGCAGGCACGCGATTCGATGACCGTCCTCGGCGCTGCCTATGCACCGCCACAACAATTCACATCACTTGAGCTCGTTGTCGATGTGCCGGAAGGGGTCTTCATCTCCTATGGATTGTATGGCAGCTTTATTCCCGTCGACCCGGTTGTTCCGTTCCAGGCTCTTCGACAACTCGAAGCATCCATCCCGGTTGAAGCCAACCGGACAACGATTGTGACCGTTACGTTTGATCTTGACCAATCCTTACTTCAGTTGACTGAAAGTTTTCTGTTCGTCCCAGTCTTTTATATCTCATCAGTGGAAATTCTCTGAGAGTATTGCCGATGCCCAATGGTTACTGCCTGAAGCCAAGTCACCTGTTTCGCCTCCTCTTCGTTGCACTTGCCGGAATCACGTGTCTCGCCGTTCAAAGCTGCGAGAATCCTGAGGGAGCCCTCAATCCGAATTCCGCTCCCGATACGAGAATTGCAAATGTCCCGGCAAACGATACCATTGCCCTCTACTTGAGCCAGGGCGCCATCCCGCAGCAAACGCTGTACTGGGTGGGCGATGATCCCGATGGGTTCGTTATCGGATTCCGGTACACGTGGACCGATATCTATGAGGGAACCGAGCACCCGACGGATACCGTCAATCTTCTGAACCTGGCCACGATCGGCGGTCTGGCTCTCGATACGCTCGCGACAATCCCCAGCATCACTATAAACTCACCGGGTGCATTGTTCCGCATTTACAACTTTCTGGCGACTCTGAGTCCTGATGATGAGGTTACGCGAACGAAGATCGTGGATTCACTCGCGACCCTCCGGCCATTCCTGTTGCCGTATCCGACCGGTTTCATCGCGACCGATTGGATCAGAGGTGCGGATCCTCTCTTTAATGAGGCGCCCAACAAAGGGATTTTTATTTTTGATTCTCCGGCAGACAGCAACATGCACCGGTTTGAGGTTTGGGCTATCGACAACACCGAAGTGATTGATCCGAGTCCCGCAAAGATCCACTTCTGGACATTGCCGTCGCCTGGTCTCACCGTTTCTGTCAGCGCAGGTCCGGCCACAACGACATCACCGTATGTTCTCCGCTATCCAACCGAACGAACCCCGGGATTGCTCTTTGGCTTTACCGCGGTGGATCCGAGCACCAACGAACGTGACTACTCCTGGGCGGTCGATGATACAGCCAACTGGTCTGAGTGGGATCCACAGGCAAATGCAACTGTGACAGCAATCGATTTTCAGGAGACGGGTAGCGATACCCATACATTCTACCTGAGAGGACGGAACAAGTGGGGAGTCATGAGTCCGGTAGCGACAAGGCTCTTCCGCGCAACAGTCCCGCCAATCGACGATCCCAACTGGCCGAAGAAGACTCTTGTCATTAATAATTGCAGGATCCTGAATGCCGGTGCACCTGCATGGTTGCCGCCGGCCGACTCAGGTCTGGTCAACGCGTTTTATCGCGAAGTGATGGATTCGATTGGAAAGTCGGAAGGAACAGACTACGAATTGTATACGACGTCGGCGCATCCGCCAACGTATACGTTCCCCGATTCAACCGTTCTGGCGGAGTACACTTCAGTACTCCTGCTCTCTGAACAGGACCTTGGTGCTTCTCCCCTCATGGCACTGACACGTCTCGACGCAGGAAGGCAACGATCTCTCAAAGTCTACCTGAACATTGGA
>DAIPLH010000049.1:0-12129 GCA_036769325.1 Bacteroidota bacterium | reverse complement strand
AAGGTGTCTTGTATGGTCTAAAGGGAATCTCGACACAGGAAAACACCCTGATCACGATCGATACACTGACAGGGGTCGGAACAACTGTCGGTCTCTGTGGTGTAGCAGGCCTTTCGAGTATTGCGGTAAGGGTGGACTCGGCGTTGGGAACATCCGTGTCGCCCGTTCAGGATGGCTTGATCCCGGAGGTGTACTCACTCTCTCAGAATTATCCAAACCCATTCAATCCGACAACGGAAATCGTGTTCGGACTTCCGCAGCAGAGCGATGTCCGGCTCGCGATATATGACGTGCTTGGCCAGGAAGTGCGCGTACTGGCTGATGGCATGCTCTCCGCAGGGACGCACGTCGCGACCTGGGATGGTTTGAACGGGGCAGGAAATTCGATGGCGAGCGGGATCTACTTCTACAGGATTGAAGCACGCGGCGACGGATCAACCTTGTTCAATGAGGTTCGGAAGATGCTGCTCCTGAGGTAAGAGAACGCAAATAAGACAATGCGAAGCCCGGCCATAAAGCTGGGCTTTTGCTTTTGTACAAGGAGTATGAGAACCGCGAATTTACGCGAATGGACGCGAATTGTTCACTCATTGACATGCGAGGCGAAGATGGTAGAATTACTCGAGAAGTCACTTGTCTTCCGGATCATCGGCTGTGCCATCTCCGTCCACAATTCCATCTCAAGGAAAAGAAATCGCGGAGACGCGGAGTACGCAGAGAAATCGTAGAGTGTTGTTCAAGTATTTGTTTGATACTTCTCTGCGTGTTCTCCGCGCTCCGCGATTAACACCATTGCCTCTCCCGACCCGGGTGCAGGAGAATTCGACCTGATTGTCGTTCCGCAAACTATGGCACGATCAGGAGGGCGGAGCCAATGGACTCAACATAGATGGGACCGACCAGGAGAAACTCTTCAGCTAGTCCGACACGATAATACCAGGTACCAGAGGAGGGATTCGTTTCTGTAAAGGAATACTCCACTGTATCCACAAAAGATCCCTGTGGCATGATCGTACCAATGTTGACGAACCCATCAGTAGGGGCCAGTGACCTCTCCACGTCATAATGATGGACCCGGGATTGTTCAGTCATTGTCCAACTTAGCGCCGCACCGTTGCTGTCTACCGATCCTCCAAACTCAAGGACTTTCGCGGATGCAAGGGAGCTGACAACGAAGAAGTACCAGATAGTGAGTTGCGTTTCCTCGGTCATCAATGGGATCCTCTGATTCTCAAACAACCGAATCGACGCCCGGACTGACATGCGAATCTGATCGGTCACGACCCTTTGTCCACAGGGTGGAAAACCACAAGAGTCCATTATATAGACAGGGTTTCCATAGTTCCACAAGGCTTCCGCTGTGTGATCGAACTGGATCCGAAACCGCGCCGAACTATCCGGATGGATTGTCAGGATGTCGCCGTCAAGCATAAAGACTTCACCCTGAAAATTGAAGGGATTGAGCAGATTGTTGCGGTCTCCCACCACTTTAATTGTGTCACCGGGAAAGTCTTCAAACCAATATTCAACGTTGATAGTGATATCTTCCCGACCGCTAAGGACCTCATCGTGAAGGTTCTTTATCTCCATGAACTGCGTTCCCGCCAGAGATTGGGTGACAGTTACTCCTCTCTCATACCTCACTACTCCTGATTCGGAACTAGAGGATTCACTGAGAAACTCTTCGGGGTCAATGTCGAGGGGATGGATACGCGGAGGGAGAGACTCATCGCAGGCTTGCATGAGGGGGAGGAGGAGAACCAGCAGCCCGTGCTTCACGACTCTTAACATGCGCTTTCCTCAACTCAAGAGGCTTCAGGAAAGGTGCCCACATCCCCGCTGAATGTCAAGCATGGGACTACTGACTTCGGACTATCGACCGCCTTCTTGCTTGTCTGCTTACTCTGATGTATCTTCGTTCTACTCCACTATGCAATCATTGAAAGATCGCATTGTCTGCATCACCGGCGCAAGCAGCGGCATCGGGTCTGCCTGCGCGGAAGAATTCGCCAGAGCAGGAGCATCACTTCTCCTTGTTGCCCGCAGAAAAGAACGCCTGGACGCCGTCGCTGCCAGACTGAAGTCAGAATTCAACACTCCTGTTCACACTATTGAGCTCGACGTCCGGGACCGGAAGAAAGTCGAGCTTGTCTTCTCTTCCCTGAATTCAGACTGGCAGCAGATCGAGATTCTTCTGAACAATGCCGGACTCAGTCGCGGACTGAGCAAACTCCATGAAGGATCGGTCCAGGACTGGGAGGAGATGATCGACACTAATGTAAAAGGACTCCTCTACGTTTCACGATCCGTTCTCCCCGGAATGGTCTCGAGAAACCGAGGGCACGTTATCAACATCGGGTCGATCTCCGGCCACCAGACATATCCCGGCGGGAATGTCTACTCAGCCAGTAAGTTCGCGGTCGTCGGACTGACACGCAGTCTGAAAATGGATCTCCTCGGAACTCCCATCCGGGTCAGTAGTGTGGAGCCCGGCCTTGTTCGTACCGAATTCAGCGAAGTGCGTTTTCGCGGTGACCGTGACCGTGCGGAAACAGTCTACCAGGGTTACAAACCCCTTGAACCGTCCGATATTGCAGAGATTGTGCTGTTCTGCGCGACCCGGCCGGCCCACGTTAATCTGCTTGAAGTTGTCGTTCTGCCGACAGACCAGGCCTCAGCCACAATGGTGCATAAAACATCATGAGAACTCTTACAGCTGTAGCGCCGCCACTAAGGAAGAAAAAGGAACGCCGGGCGGTTTCCGGAATTCACCTTGGCACGATGTCCCTCGGAGACCATTACGGCCCGATGCATGAACACGGGGCAATAAGCATCATCCAGAAGGCAGTCGACCGTGGCGTCAGCTCATTTGACACTTCGCCTGCTTTCGGGAGAGGCGCATCTGAACTCCTTCTCTCTCGCGCCCTCGGATCAGGCATCGAAAATGTGTCGATCGCTACGAAGGCTCTCTCTCCTTCTGATGACCCGTTCCGTCCACTCAGAGGGAATTCCCGGGAGACCCTCCTGCGCGATATCGAAGAGAGTCTGCGCAGACTCGGACGCCACTACATTGATCAGTATTATGTCTATGGCGACAGTGATCATGCGAGATTCGATCGGACATTTGATGCCTTGCTGGAGATCAAAGAAACCGGGCTCGTCCGCGCAACGGGCATCTATGCCACAAGCTCCTATTTCCTTCGCCGGGCTCTTCGCAGGGGACAGGTTGATGCAGTCATGGTCCCGTACAGCATCCTGAATCGCCCCCTGGACTCTGACTTCCTCCAGTACTGCCGTGCCTTCGATGTACCGGTACACGCATGCGAACCGCTTTGCAGAGGTATTCTTTCCGGCCGGCTTCACAGGAACTCGGCCTTCGCAGAAGGTGACGTCAGGATTAACGACAAACGATTCCGGGGTAATCGCTACCGGAAGAACATTGAGATCACCGAACGCCTGAAACGCTTTGCGGACCAGGAAGGAATGTCTCTCCTTGAGCTCTCTCTCGGCTGGGTTCTTCAACATCCGTCCGTGAAGGCGGCTGTCTGTGGCGTACGATCCGCTCAACAGGTCGAAGAAATCGCTGCCGCTTCATCGACTGAACTTACCCTGGACCAGATACTGGAAATCGACTTCATCGTCGGCCCGGATAAGTTCCAGACTGCAACGTGACTATGCACGACGTCCTCCTGTTTACCGAGGAGAATATTCTTGAGCAACTAAAAACTGCCCCGTTCCAACTCGGTTATTACACACTCAGGTTCTATTCAAAGGATCAGAGACCGATCAACAAGGTGACTGATTCCATTTCCGATTTTTATCTCTACCCTTCCGGCGGAACAGTACGCGACAGTAACTTCAACATTGTCTTCTACAGCTCCCGGTTCGACACCTACCGGGGGTTCAGACCGCCGGGCTGGAAGGAATGAGCACCCCCGAGCTGTACGGAATACTTGAAACTTCCCTCTACGTGGACGACCTTGACCGGTCTGCCAGTTTCTACACATTGCTTTTCGGATCAGTCGAATTGGTCCGCGATGACCGCCTCTGCGCACTCTCATTGGGCGATCATCAGGTTCTTCTGCTGTTCAGGAAGGGAGCTTCAGAGCGACCCGGAGTAACGCCGGGCGGCACTATCCCTCCTCATGATGGACAGGGAGATCTGCACATGGCCGTGGGAATACCGGAAACGGACCTGGATGCATGGCGACAGAAACTCGATTCCATGGGAATCTCTCTCGAGAGCACAGTTCATTGGCCCAAAGGGGGAACCAGCCTGTATTTCAGGGATCCGGACAACCACTCGATTGAGCTGGCCACACCAGGGACATGGGAAGTATTCTAGCCACTCTCAATTGAAGACCGCTCTTTTCATAGCACTCGGCGCGATCGGGCTTTACCTCCTGACAGGACTCTTCCTGTATATCTTTCAGGCCCGGTTCATCTATTTCCCGCGAAGAGATATGGGGCCAACCCCGGAGGATGCCGGGATGTCCTTTGATGACCTGCACCTCAAGACCTCGGATGGCCTCACCCTGCACGGCTGGTTTGTGCCGGCGGAGAACCCGCGGGCAACATTGCTGTATCTTCACGGGAATGCCGGAAATATCTCGCACCGCATTGAGACACTCAGACAGTTCCGGGAAATCGGATTCAGTACAATGATCATTGACTATCGCGGCTACGGGAAGAGTGAGGGGGAACCGGATGAAGAAGGAACCTATCGCGACGCAGAGGCAGCGTGGGATTACCTGGTGCGCATCCGCTCGGTGGCTCCCGATTCAATCATTGTTCTCGGTCGATCCCTTGGAGGCGCCATCGCGGTGAACCTTGCGACCAAAGTCAAACCGCGTGCCGTCATTCTCGAATCGACCTTCACTTCGATTCCCGACCGCGGGGCAGAGCTGTACCCTTACTTTCCTGTCCGCCTTCTTGCACGAATTCAATACAATTCTCTCCAACGAATGTCTTCTCTCTCATCGCCACTCCTCATCGTCCACAGCCCTGAAGACGAGATCGTTCCGTTCAATCACGGAGAGCGTCTCTTCGCTGCTGCACCTGAGCCGAAGGAGTTTCTCCGGATCAGCGGAGGTCACAACGACGGTAACTTCGCCTTCCGGGAAATGTATGAGCAGGGAATCATATCATTCCTTTCACGGTATTGACGATGGGACGCTCACCAGGAGAGATCATCCAGGAAAACGTTCCACTGGCTGGAAAGACGACAATCGGACTTGGCGGAACCGCAAGATTGTTTGCCATGTGCCGGACTGCCGAGGAACTGACCGGAGTCCTTGGCCATGCTAAACGCTATGAGTTGAAGTTTACGATTCTGGGGGGAGGGAGCAATGTCATCTTCCCCGACAAGGGGTTTGACGGTCTGGTTATTGGGATTGGCCTGACGGGGTACCAGTTTGAGGCTGAGTCAAACGGAGTTCTCCTTTCTGCCGCGGCGGGGGAAGAATGGGATCCGTTGGTAAGCGAATCTGTTGAACGTGGATTGGCCGGCATTGAGTGTTTGTCAGGCATCCCCGGGCTTGTCGGGGCAACTCCGATGCAGAACGTTGGAGCATACGGACAGGAGGTTGCAGAAACCATTCGTTCAGTTGAAGCAATCGATCTCAGTTCCATGAATTCTGTTGTGTTTACCGGCAAGGAATGCGAGTTCGGATACAGGCAGAGCCGTTTCAAGAACAAGGACAAGGGAGGGTTTGTCATAACCCGCGTGAAGTTTCTGCTGAAACCGGATGGCCCTCCTGCCCTCCGTTATGCAGAGCTCCGAAAGCATGTTGAATCCCGAAATCCCGGGAGTGTCACCCTTGCCACTGTCCGCGAGACGGTACTGGCTCTCCGGAAGGGGAAATCGATGGTGATTGACAAGTCAGACCCAAACACGAAGTCTGTTGGCTCTTTCTTCATGAACCCCATGATCTCCAAAGCAACGTTCTCAGAGCTTCAGAAGCGGTGGAACGAATCGGGCAATCAGGGAAGCGTTCCCTCCTTTCCGGAGGGAAAGCAGGTGAAGATACCCGCGGCCTGGCTTGTTGAGAATTCAGGGTTTCCGAAAGGATTTCGAAAGGGCCGGGTGGGAGTCTCAGCAAACCACGCACTGGCCCTCGTGAACTACGGAGGGACGACCAATGAACTGCTCTCCCTGGCGGATGAGATCAGGGAAACCGTGAGACGTCGATTCTCGGTCCTGCTGCAAATCGAACCTTCCATCATCTCCTGAAGCAGTGTCACCCGCCGGAATTGAAGCTATTGTCTTTGACTACGGGAACGTGATCTCCCGGTTCGACGTGCAGCTTTATTTTCGCGGCATCCTCCCATATTCTTCCCTTTCACAGGTTGATCTTGCTCTCGCCATGAAAGGCTCTTCGCAGGTTATCGTAACCTATGAATCGGGCGGAATGTCGTCGGATCAGTTCTTCGCCGCGATTTCGGAGCGCTGTTCCTTGCAAATGACACGGGAGGAATTTGTCAGAGTCTATAATGGAATCTTCGAGCCGATAGAGACAACAAGAGATCTTATCAGGCAGCTCCATGGGCGATACCGGCTCGGGCTTCTTTCGAATACCTCAGAATGGCATTTCCAGCATGAGATCAGCCGGAATCCGATTTTTCCGCTGTTTGAAGCAGTGACGGTCTCGCACGAGGTAAAACTCAGGAAACCAGCTGAAGCGATCTACCGCGACATCCTCAGGAAACTGAATCTCCCTCCGGCTGCATGTGTGTATGTGGACGACATTGCTGAGTTTGCGCTTGCAGCAACCAGGCTCGGAATGCACGGCGTTCATTACACAACGCATGAGAAGCTGCTCGAGCACCTGTCGGAAATAGGGATCAGGATAGCGGCCGCGGACGGCACCACCACCCCTTAATCCCCTCCTCTGAAAGGAGGGGAGGCCTACGATTGACGATTCACAATTGTCGATTGTCGATTGACAACCGTAAATTGACAATGGTGAATCGTGAATTGGCTATCCTCTACCTTCTGTATATTCCCTCATGAACACGTACGCGGAAGTTGCCCTCCCTCTCTCCATCGACAGAACCTTCACTTACATTGTTCCGCCTGAGCTCCGGGAATCTGCAATCATCGGGGTTCGCGTGGTGGTTCCGTTCGGGCCAAAGTATGCGACGGGTATTATTGTGGGGATTCCGGAATCATCGGATGTGTCAGGACTGAAACCTGTCCGCGATGTTATTGACGCGCGACCGGTGGTCAATGATGAGTTGCTTCAACTCTGCAGATGGATGTCAGATTACTACATCGCTCCTTTTGGTGAGGTTTTGAAGACCCTTCTACCACAGGGCTTCTCTCCTTCCAGCAAACGGATTGTCAGAATCGCCCCGGGGATTGAAACTTCACGCACTGGAATCTCGCCACAGCGACGAAAGCTCCTTGACCTGCTCATCGAGCGGAGTCCCCGCAGCATGAGCGAGATCGGACGACAGACAGACGTGAAGAATGTCCATGCCATGCTGAACTCATTGGAAAAAGATGGCCTCGTTCTGCTCGAGGAAACCTTGAAGGAGCCGCGCAGGACAGTCCGGATGAGAGAATATATCCAGCTCGAATCTGTGGATCCTGCCGCGGTTGAGCAGACCCTGCTGACTCTCCCGAAAAAGAGCACGAAAGCACGATTCCTCCTCGAGCGTGTTGCCGATTTGAACCGTTCAGGTCTTCAGACAATTGCACCTTCCGAACTGGCGAAAAGGGCAGGTGTCTCGTCTGCTGTCGTGACAAGGTACAGGCGAACGGGCCTTCTCCCCACCATTCGCCGGGAAGATGAGTTTTCTCAGGATCTTGGAATCGATGAGCGCACTGGTTCCATCGTTCTCAACGTGGCGCAGCAAAAGGTTGTGGATTCCATAGGATTGGCGCTGAAGGGTTGTCAGCAAAAGACATTTCTCCTTCACGGAGTCACAGGCAGTGGAAAAACCCAGGTTTACATCGAGGCGATCCGAATCAGCCTTCAACTGGGAAAGGGAGCAATCGTGCTGGTCCCGGAGATTTCCCTGACTCCACAGATCGTCAGACGATTCAACACGCATTTTCCAGGAATAGTGGCTGTTGTGCATAGCCGGCTCTCACAGGCCGAGCGTCTCAACGTCTGGAGGCGGACTGCTTCAGGAGAGTACAGAGTCGTCATTGGCCCCCGATCGGCTCTGTTTGCCCCGGTCCATCCCCTCGGGCTGCTTGTGGTCGACGAGGAGCATGAGTCCTCTTATAAACAATTCGATGCTATGCCGCGATACCATGCACGGGATACAGCGCTTGTCCGCGCCCGGCTGAGCGGAGCAGCGACCGTTCTTGGCAGTGCCACACCATCGCTCGAATCCTATTACAACGCTGAAAACGGAAAGTATGAATTGTTGCAGCTTCCGGAGCGAATCGATAACGTGCCGATGCCTGCCGTGGAGATCATCGACATGCGCGCCGAGCGATCGAGGGAGTATCAGGCACTGAAGCAGCAGGCGGCGGCAGACCACTACCCGAAGTGGAAAGGGTTTCAGCAGGGTTCGATCTCAGTTCTCCTCAAAGACAAAATCGCCGACAGGATTTCCCGCAAAGAAGGTGTTATCCTTCTCCAGAACAGGCGAGGTTTCGCGCCGTTCGTCGAGTGCCTGGAATGCGGTTACGCGGAATCGTGCGAGCACTGCAGTGTAACACTCACTTATCATCTCTCCAGGAAACATCTCCGGTGTCACTACTGTGGAACCGTATACAAGCCTCATGATCATTGTCCGCAGTGCGCCGGAGAATCGTTACAGCTGAAAGGGTTCGGGACACAAAGGGTCGAGGAGGAACTTGCTGCCCTGTTTCCAGAAACTACAATCTTGCGCATGGACCTCGACACGACTACCCGAAAGGGCTCACACGAACGGATTCTCGAAAAATTTGGGGCCGGCGAGGCGCATATCCTTCTCGGTACCCAGATGGTTGCAAAGGGGCTCGACTTCCCCCGGGTGACCCTTGTTGGTGTTATCTCCGCAGACACCCAGATGCTCCTACCTGATTTCCGGTCTGCGGAGCGGACATTCCAACTACTCACTCAAGTGGCGGGTCGGGCCGGACGAAGCACCCTGCTGGGAGAAGTGGTTATTCAGACTCATCAACCTGATCACTACGCACTTAAGCACGTAGTCGATCACGACTTTCTCACCTTCTACAAAGAGGAATGCGAGACGAGAAGAGAGCTCAGCTATCCCCCCTTCTCACGGGTTGTCCTGATAGAGTGCAGAGGGAAGAATGAAGAACAGGTCAGGCGAGAATCCGAAAACATCGGGAAGCTCCTGAAGGATGGTGACGGGGTGTTCGTCCGTCTTGGCCCAGCACCGGCAGTGATTGCGAAAGTCAAAGAGCACTACCGGTGGCATATCATCCTTAAGGCGATGCGTGACCGCGATCCAAACGCGACGCATGTGCGCTCACTCTTGCGCAATTGCATCTCTCAGGAACGTTCCACGGACAGAAATCAGGTGCGTGTGCTGATTGACGTGGATCCTGTCGGCATGCTGTAAGAGCACTCGGTAGTCTGAAGTCTGAAGTCGGAAGTCCGAAATCTGGAATCTGCAATCCGCAATCTGGAATCAGCCACATGAAAACACGACAGCTTGGAACCAATGGCCCCGGCCTCAGCGAGATCGGCTTCGGTGCCTGGGCAATCGGCGGGCCATGGGAGTACGGATGGGGGAACACCGACGATGAGGAATCGATACGCGCGATCAGGAAAGGGATTGACCTGGGGATGAACTGGATCGATACTGCTGCGGTCTATGGACTTGGCCATTCTAAGGAGGTCGTGGGCAAGGCGATCGCAGGAATGCGAGACCAGGTATTTGTCGCCACAAAATGCTGTCAGGTCTGGGACGACAAGAAGGTGGTCCGCACATATGGGGGTCCGGAAAGTATCCGCGGGGAAATTGAGGAGAGTCTCCGCCGGCTCAAGACCGACCATGTCGACCTGTATCAGATGCACTGGCCCGACAGACAAACACCGGTTGAGGAATCATGGAAAGAAATGATGCGGATACGGCAGGAGGGAAAAACACGTTACATCGGAGTCTGCAACTTCGGCGTGGACCTTCTGCAGCGGTGTGAACAACTTGAGCATGTCCAATCGCTCCAGCCGATCTATAACATGCTTGAAAGAGACATCGAAAAGGAGATCCTTCCCTGGTGCCAGACTCACGGCATCGGGATCGTCGCTTACAGTCCAATGCAATCGGGTCTTCTCAGCGGTTCGTTTGACAGGAGTCGCCTTGCAGCCGATGACTGGCGGATTGTCCATAGTGAGAAATTCCGGGAGCCAAAATTCTCACGCGGGCTTCGGGTCGTGGAGGCCCTTCGACCAATGGCCAGGAAGTACAGAAAGACAGTCGGCCAGCTTGCCGTTTCCTGGGTCCTCATGAACAACGGGACTACGTCCGCAATTGTCGGAGCCCGCACCTCCGATCAGGTTGTACAGAACGCGGCATCGAGTGGCTGGAGAATCGACGAAGCGGACATGCAGACAATTGAAGACCTTCTTTCCAACGAACAAGGGAGATGAGATGCGTCCTTACCTCTTCTACGCGATGCTTGCGGGAGTGTGCTGGGGGATCGGCGGTTATTTTGAGAAAGTGGGATTGAAAACACTAGCGATCCCGCCGATTGCGGGGATCACGATCCGCTCTGCGGTGGCAATGCTGCTCCTTGGGTTGCTTTCAATCCCGGCCTGGAGGAGTTTCACATCGCCCGCGGGAGAAACCTCAGCATGGCTCATGATCATTATTGGCGGCGGGATCGTCGCGGGAAGTCTCGGGATGTGGAGCTTTTACTCTTCGCTTGCAACTTCAGAAAATCTCGCTGTTACACTCGCCATCGCTTTCTCACTATCTCCGGTGGCCGGAACTGCGGTTGGCCTTGTCCGGGGTGATCAGCCTCTGGAGCTGAAAACAGCACTCGGCCTGCTTGCCATTGTTGGCGGAATCGTGCTCGTCCAGTTGGGACGCGAACCCGCGCACTGACCTCGCCTGCTACGGAAGCCGGTAGATGAACAGGATCCTGCCGACACCCGGGACAATCGACAGGCCCGTCCCGGGCGACGAGTTTCCACGCTCGCGGGCCCTCTCCTGACTGATCACGTGGAACCCCGTTACCAATCCGAGCCCGGCACCGGCAACAACATCTGAGACCCAGTGCTGGTTATTGCGAACACGCGCATAGGCAGTCATCGAAGCCATACCATAGAATGCGATGCCAGCCCAGACCCCACCGATCTCCTCCGCAAGCACAGTGGAAAGAGCGAAGGCTACCGTTGTGTGCCCTGAAGGAAATGACTGTATCTCGTTACTCGTTTCAAACCAGTTGAAGTCCCATTCAGAGTTGCCCTCATACGGCCTGCTGCGCCCGAATACATACCTAAACGCCATCACGGATATTCCCGAATAACTGATCGACTCGAACAGAAGCCTTCCCGTCCTGCGCCAATCATCGGACCCCGTTGCAAGGCCGGTTGCATAGACACCAAGAGAGAAGATGTTGGCATAGGAGACAATGCCGTACCGCGTGGGGATGTCCCAGAAGTCATCATTCAGTGACGCCGTGTTGTCGCTTCCAAGAAGATCTCTGAATTCTTCGTCAGCAGACATCAGAGCCACTGTTCCTCCGGCCACACCTGCGGTGATCAACCAGTCAGTCCCCGAAAACCTCAGCGGGGCCCCAAAAAAAGAGCCCGCATCCTGAAGAAAGATCCCTCCATCTTCGCCAAGTTTCTCCCAAACAGACTTGTCCTCAGTCACATCCTGGGCATGAGAGATGCCTCCGGAAAAAAGAGCAACCACTGTGAGGAAAAGGATTGAAGAACGGATCATGCAGAAGTATCCGTTGTAGCCGATCATTGCGCCTGCTCACCAGAGTTCATCTCGAAGCTGGAATAATCCATCTTCCTCTTACACATTTAGAAGAAAATCCGTATCTTGAAACTGCATCATGCGAAAGTCACAACTCCCACATCTTGTCAGACTCCTTGACGATCAGACTCCTGCTGTACGCGAGGAAGTCCTCAAGGCCATCGAAAGCTTTGGTCCGACCCTGGACAGGGATCTCGAATCCCTCAACATCCGTCTTTCCCGTGACGA
>DAIPLH010000373.1:0-3405 GCA_036769325.1 Bacteroidota bacterium | reverse complement strand
CACCTTGTCGCCAATGGAAGCATTTGCCGTCGACGCATTAGTGACATAGACATCTCTTCTCATCCTGCTGTCATCAGGGATAACGAAAAGGAAGTTTCCACCCTTCTCCAGCCTCCCGACAATTCTTGAATTGGCCCTTTCAAGGATCTCAACGATTTCTCCTTCGGTCCTCTCATCCGTTCCGCGTCCTTGCTTTCCGAACCTCCGGGCAAAGGGGACGACAACCACCTTGTCTCCATTCAAAGCGGTCGACATTGCCTTCTCAGGAATGAAAATTTCTTCGGAAGTGCCCTCAACAAGAACCGAGCCCCCGCGCCGGCGGTGAACACGCAGGATTCCGGTCATCCTTCCTTTTTGCTGTCCCGGACGGGGCTCCGGTCGGGCAGGTTGATACCGGTAACGGCGTTTGGCATCGATGGTGAGAAGGCCTTCCTGAACCAGATCGTCCAGCACCTGTGATACCTGGCGGAGATCCGCTTTTGAAGTGACCCTGAGATGCTTCGTGATTTCTTTGAAGGGGAAGAGAGTCCCGGGGACTCTCGACATGTGTGTGAGGATTCTTTTCTTATGCGATGCGATGGGTTGCTCCAGGATGAAAATCAGAAAGAAAAACGATAGAAAAGGCGGGCCGAGTTGATTTCTTTTCTGTCATCGATCAACCCGGTGGTCCCGGTCTCCGCGCTTCGTTCCAATTCGAACATGAAATTGCGGAGGGATGGATTGCTGAAAATATCTCCGAACGAATACAGGAGACTGACATTGGCGTTTGAAAATGGGTTGTCAAGAATTGTTCCCCGATAGCGCCAATAACCCTTGAAGGCCGTTCCGCTCAATCGTATGTCGGCGGATTGACTGAAGGACCCCTGTCCTTCATAACCAAGCTCCACCGAAGTGATAAAGCCGGTTTCACGGCGGAGGTACTCCGACAGCTCTTTCGTCAGCACAGAGCTCGCCCCAACCATCATCGATGCACCTACAGAGGCTTCAATATTTGTTGCGATATTGCTGGATTCCGATCGCGAGAGGGGGAAATTCCCAACCAGGATGAACGCAATCGCATCCGACTCCAGATCGGAGGACTTCGGTCCACTATAGGAATAGTAGTCGATATCGTCAATGGTCATTGACATCTGATGTTTTGGCTCGGTCCTGGTTCCCGTAATCTTGAGAGACACAACCACGCGCTCGGTCTTTATCGAGGAGTCGACAAGGCTCTGGACGGTTCGGGTACTCTGATAGGTCGCGATAATATACAATTCGGGATTCATGAACTCGCCGGTGTACCGCAAACTGCCGGTTGCGTCAAACTGCTTGAAGAACGTATACTGGGCCCGGTCAATATCGAATTTTCCTATCCACCGCGTCCCATCGCCGGTGATTGACCACCGGCCCTGGAAGTTTGCCTGCATATCTTCAGCTGGGATCTCACTGAAAATCAGCTTGATTTCGGAACTCGGACCGGACGTCTCAACGTTCAAGTCGTATTCCACCCCGTCAAGGAATGATTTCCTGTTACGATTCTCATTTCTATTCTTCGGATTCTCTGCGACATCGCTTCTCGTAATGAAGTACCGCTCTCTGAAGGTTTGAATGCTGTCCGGGACCACGGTACTGGTGTCATCAATAACGACAACCGGCACAGAAAACTCGGTTGGACCGCGTGATGAGGACCGGGCCGGAGGAAAGATCAACCGTGACCTCTGGACAAGGACATTTCCCCTCAGGAGAGACTTTTCGACTTGCCCTGTAAAGTGAAGCCCCCCATCGCCTGTCTCAATATAGAGATCGCCGTAGACCGGGAGGGATGAACTCCGCGATTCGGGCTTGACCACCAGCAGCTCCCCCTGAGCAACCAGATTGAAATCCGTCGGGACAAATTCCTTCAGGGCAAAGTCACCGGAGAAATTCATGCGCCCGGCCCTTCCTGGTCTGTTGTCAGATTGAATATTTTCCGCGACAGCCTGTATCACAGCGATCCGGTTGCCAGAGGGATGGAACTCACCCGAAAACCTGTATGTGATATTGTTCGGCTCAAACAGGAACGTGCAGTCATCAAGGGAGAATGTGCCGTTGTAGTTCAACTCCTCGGGTCTGCCGGAGAGTGTAAGGTCACAGCGAAGGATGCCGGAAAGCTGATCAAAAGTCGGCACCAATGGATCGAGAAAATTGATCTGAATTCCACTTGACCTGACATGCAGATCGAAACCCTCGTTGAACCGATCATCAACATCTGCAAACGGAAGCCTGACAGGTATGAAACCGGTAACTTCAAGCTTGGGTGCAACGTCAGGAAGTTCAAGATCTTCTGAGACAGTAAGATTGATCGTCGTCTTCCCTTTCTCATATTCTACGTTCCCCAAAATCTCACCAAATGGGAGGCCTCTGAAGGCAACATCCCGCGCTTCCAGAGATGCCACGAGGCGCGGATCCGTAACTGTACCGCTGGCATCGATTTTCACCGAGGCTGACCCCCCGATCAGATTGCCGGAGCGCGGTCGACCCTCTGCCTCAAGCAGGCCCTCAAATACATCGAGCCCGATCCGATTGACTGAGAGGGCGCCTTTCAGCACGCCATTCGATGCGACCGTCCCGCTGAGCCGTACCTCCTGGGTGTCGCTTGCCATGACAATGTCGCGGAAATCCGCACCATCCCTGCGAAATTCGATCGAAGCCCCATCCTGGAGCGACCAGCCCCGTTCGGCAATGTTCAAGTGAAGATCGTCCGGCTCAAACACGATGGCGTTCCTGGAAACAATGGCGGTCCCATCGAGTACAAACCCAAGGTCGGTCCCATACAACCCGGAAGCATCATACGTTGCATCCCCATTCCGGTAGATGAGTGTCATTGCAAGACTGTCAAACCTGTCCACCCCGATGTTCAGTTCATCAGCTTCTGTAAAGAACCGGACACTCAGCTCCCCAAAAGGATCCTTAAGAGGCTTCAGTTTTTCGATTTGAAAATCGACAATCCCATCCTTGATGTAGAACCCGGACTCGCTCGTTCCATAGAACATTTCATCAGCACTCAGCTTTGCGGAAAAGGAAAGCTCGTTAAAATCTCCGGCCGCAGTTCCGCTCAGCGTCCCAATACCATCAAAGCTCATTTCACCGGCAAGAATCGAAAGTGGTTCAAGGTCTTTGATTGAAATCTCAAACTTCATATCAAGAGGCTGGTTTCTTTGTCGCAATGAGGATGCCAGGGAGTCCAGGTCACTCCGTTCAGCGGGAAGAGAGAGTGACGACTCCAGAATAGCAAACTTCTGATTGATCGCAGCTTTGAGATTCTGTTGCTCGAAGCGGATGAGATCGACGAGGTACGCCAGATCAAATGCCCCTTCGATATTAACATCCGCAAGATCTGATTCAAGGTGAATCGATTTCTGCAATGGGTTCCGCTGATCGACA
>DAIPLH010000372.1:1960-3416 GCA_036769325.1 Bacteroidota bacterium | reverse complement strand
TCATTAATGCGACAAGCAAGGGAAGGATCCTTCCCTTGCTTGTCGCATTAATGAGGTGTCCCGAGCGCCCGATTCTTTGCAGTCCGCGGGCAATACCCTTTGGTGACTGAAGTTGAACCACCAGGTCAATGCTTCCAATGTCGATTCCAAGTTCCAGGGAGGAAGTGGCAATGAGTGCGCGCAGCTTTCCTTCCTTTAATTCTCCCTCCATTACCTCCCGGGCTTCCCGTGACATGCTTCCATGATAGGCCTTCACCAGTGGAGTATTCGATGTCCGGGGAAGCTCATGCTGTTCGCCAGCATATCTGCGCGGAACGTGGTACAGTCCAAACGTGGTTCCGGCTTCATCAAGCATTGTGTTCATCTGCGCGGCAACTTTCTCTGCGAGGCGCCGGTTATTGACAAACACAAGGGTGTTCCGGTGAGAGAGAATCAAGTCGAGCAAGGTCTGAAACAGGGCGGGCCAGACACTTCCCTCGGGGAGCGTTGAAAAATCTGGCACAGGGGAGATCACCCGGAGGTCCATCTCTTTCTTCCTGCCTGCATCAACAATAGTCACAGGTCTCGGTTCGACTTTGCCCCTGATAGTATGTTTCCCGCCGAGGAAGCGAGCGATCAGGTCAAGGGGTTTCTGCGTTGCTGAGAGACCGATGCGAACGAAGTCCTGCTCTGCAACTTCAGCCAGGCGCTCGAGAGTCAGGGAAAGATGAACGCCGCGTTTGTTTCCGCAAAGAGAATGGATCTCATCGACAATGACGTAGTGGACTCCGGAGAAGAGAGGACGCGCCCGCTTTGCAGTAAGCATCAGGTAGAGAGACTCAGGAGTTGTGATCAGTATCTCCGGCGGATCCTTCAACATCCTGACTCTTTTCGCCTGCGGAGTATCACCCGTGCGGACCGCAGTCCGGATTGGACGGACACTCAACCCACTTGCATGGGCGCGCGCAAAGATGCCATCCAATGGCCCCTGGAGATTCCTGGCGATGTCGTTGTTCAGAGCCTTGAGGGGAGAAATGTAGAGAATCCCAACTCCCTGTAATGGATCACCATTCAGATGTCTCTCAAACAGATGATTGATTGCCCAGAGGAATGCAGCGAGTGTTTTGCCGGATCCGGTCGGGGCGAGAAGAAGGGTATTCTCCCCGCGCATGATACTGGGCCATCCCGCTACCTGTGGTGGACTCGGTTCGCCGAAGGTTTCAATGAACCATTCACGGACGATGGGATGAAAATGCTGTAGGGGTTCTGTGGCGGTGTGATCCGGAGAATTCATGGCTACAAAAAGTACAGGAAGGGGTGCAGAGAAGCAATCACTTGAAAATCTCACAGTTTTGATTTGTGTCCGCAGTATGAAGAGAGTCCATCCCAAGATCCAAGTGTAAGGCTCGGGTACTTTCCAGCGCTGATGACTCATGTACGGATGTCTGTCAACTGCCCATAGCATTCGAAATCGCTG
>DAIPLH010000372.1:0-1944 GCA_036769325.1 Bacteroidota bacterium | reverse complement strand
CTTGCGAACCTCAATCGCTGGAAGGAGGGGGGCTTGTAGCAAACTCAGCTTTCGATTCCGGTCAGGGTTCTCCCGTTGCTTTATTCAAAGCCTGACCGGAATCGACTTGATCGTGAGCCTGCTCTTGTGAGCCGTGCGTTGCGATTTCGACGCCCTTTCTTTCCGTCCACTTTCTTTGGGCGAGCAAAGAAAGTGGATAAAGTTATGAACAATCAACAAGGCAGTTTGAATCAGTCAAGGGACAACCATTTTGGAAGGAGATGGACTACTTGTCCTTGCTTCCCTCAGCCCTTCTTGTTACTTTTTCCACACTCTCAACTTTCCCATCAATTATCTCTGACACATTGACCAGGCGGATTCAAGCAAAGCCGACAGATTTTTTTGCGAAGCGTTCGTCTCTCATCTGGATAGTCATCCTTTCTGCTCTGGTTGCCAGAGTGACATTTCTTCTCCTTTCGCGGGATACGTTCCTGTGGAACGGAATCTGGTCGGACTCGGCAACTTACAATCAATGGGCACGAAGGATTGTCACCAGTGGAGACTGGATCGGTGGGGATACGTTTTTCATGAGCCCGTTGTACCCCTACCTTCTCGCCGTGATCTATTGGATATTCGGCGAATCACTTCTTGCAGTGAGGTTGGTACAGGCAATTGCCGGTTCAGCCATGGCGGGTCTCATCTTTCTGGTTGGTGAAAGGCTGTTCACACGTCAGGCGGCGTTTGCGGCAGGGCTCCTGGCAGCGGTCTATGGTCCGTTTCTGCTAAGCGGCACGCTTCTCCTGGTGGAAACGGTCAAGATGCTTTTCCTTGTACTTTCGCTCTGGTTGCTTCTTGTCGCCGGGGCAAGACAGCGGCCCTTGTGGTGGATTCTCTCGGGTGTATCGGTCGGATGTGCTGCCCTTTGCCGTCCGACGGACCTCCTCATCCTCGTGGTCGCGTCTGTCTGGATCATGTTTCTCCAGGATGCTGAACGGATTGAGAGAACGCGCCGTGTGGGTCTTCTTGTCCTGGGCGTCTTCCTCGTCCTTGCTCCGGTGGCAATGAGAAACTACGTTGTTTCAGGAGATTTTATCCTTATCACGTCGAATGGAGGGCTGAACTTTTATCTGGGTAACAATCCGGAGGCCGTTGGGATCTACTACAACGTAGACGAACTGGACCTGGCCAATGATCCGGACGGAAGGGTATTCCTTACGAAGGAGTCCGGCAAATCCATTAGTCCGGCTGAGGCATCATCCATCTGGATGTCGAGAGCCATGAGTTTTGTTGTTGGGCAACCCATTTCGTTTGTCTCATTACTTGGTCGAAAACTCCTTCTCTTCTTTCATCACAAGGAAATCAGTCAGCTCGGCTACAACTACGTATTTGTTGGCCTGTACGCAGTGCCACTGGTTAGATTTCTCCCAGCCTTCTTCGTTGTTGGTCCGCTGGGCATTCTTGGCTGTGTCCTCGCCTGGCGGAAGTGGAAGTCGCACTTTCTTCTCTATGGGTTTCTGGCTGCGGAGACTCTGGGGGTGGTTTTCTTCTTTATGACCGACCGGTTTCGGCTCTCGGCGGTTCCGTTCCTGATGCTGTTCGCGGGGTTTGCAATTGTTGAACTCACGCGACGAATTCGCTCAAGGGAGTGGCAACACCTGAGACTTGCGGCCATTGTTCTGATAACGGTATGCCTTGCAATGACCTTCCTGAATATCGATATCCCGGATGAGTTTTCTCTTGAATGGGAACAGGTTGGATTGCTGCACTACTTTGGAAAAAATCACACTGCTGCGCTTCAGGCATTCCAGGAGTCGGCCAGGTACAAGAATACATTCCACGTTCACAACAATATCGGGAACGTGTACGCGGCCCTTGGGCAAACTGATGCTGCACTGGAACAATTCAGAATCGGAGAGGAGTTGAATCCTTCGAAGGCGGTCTCCGCATTCGGAATGGGAACCGTCC
>DAIPLH010000371.1:0-3439 GCA_036769325.1 Bacteroidota bacterium | reverse complement strand
GGGAGACTGCAAACAACAGATCCCCCGCTGGTCGATGCATCAAGATTAGCCTGAATATTCTTCGTTGCCAGGACATCGATGTCCCCGCCGGACGTTTCCGCCTTAATTCCCTTGTTCGCTCCGGAAAGGGCAATCGTGATGTCACCACCCGAGGTTTGCGCGCTCACCATTCCTCCAACATCCTTGATCCGGATGTCCCCGCCGGACGTTTCAACACTGATATTTCCGGTCACGCTTGTGACAATAATATCTCCACCAGAAGTTGTCCCCTTGAAGTTTCCCTTCATCTCTGTTGCGTGGATGTCACCACCAGAGGTCTCCACAAGGACTTCACCGGAGAGCTGCTGGAGAACAATGTCCCCACCCGAAGTTTCGGTTTGAATCTTCCCGCTCACGTGGCTGACAGCAACATCCCCGCCTGCTGTTGAAGCGTCGATGCTGAATTTCTCAGGAATTTCCACGACATACTTGATATCAACATCATCGAGATTGAACTTGAACCAACTATCGTTCTTACCTTTTCCACGCAACTCGATTGTGTTCCCGACCTGGTTCGCCGTGATTTCATAGTCGTCAAGATCTCCGAGGCTCCCGCGCATGTTGACGACAATGTTGACTTCGTTCGACGAAGTCCCTTTGATGCTGACGTCCCCGAGGTCAGCTCTGACGGTGAGCAGACCGTCCGATGAGACGCTGAATTTCTTCTCGAATTTCTTGTCTGCAGCATGGAGCAAGAGGGGAAGAACGAGAAGCAGTGAAAGCAGGCTTAAACGTCGCATGGAGAACCTCCGGTCATGGTGTGGGGTGGAATTTTGCTAACGGTTAGACGACAGCAAAGGGGAAATTGTTACGAGCCATCAGGGTTGAAAAATCGCCCCAAAGTCTCAAAGACGCAAAGGCTCTCAAGGACATTATTTTTGGCTGGTACTGTGTTTCTTCGCGTCTTTGAGTCTTCGTGGCAAGATCCAAGCAATTGCATCTCCAGCCCTATTTGTTTAGTTTTCCTGCATTCCCATGAAATTTGTAAGAATGTCCCTTCCTTTCAACCTTTCGTGTATCAGTCTGATTCTCCTCCTGCTTTCATGTGGGGGGAGTGGAAATGATGAAATGCCTCACCAGAATGAAGCTATCGAACACCGGACGACAACCGGGCCCGTGGTCCCGTCATTCGACGGAAACCTGGCATATGAAAACCTGAAGAAGGTCGTCTCGCATGGTCCAAGAAACCCGGGATCGGCAGGACACCAGGCGTGCCTGGCCCATCTCGAGGAAGTTTTGCAGACACGAGCGGATACTGTCCGGCTTCAACGGTTCAACCACAGGGGATATGGCGGCGCGCTTTTTCATCTGAGCAACATTGTTGCTTCATTTCGCCCGAACGAAACGTCGCGCATTCTCCTCTGTACCCATTGGGATACACGCCCGAGAGCCGATCGGGATCCTGATCCCGCCCGTCGCAACGAGCCGATTCTCGGAGCGAACGACGGCGGCAGCGGCGTTGCTGTTCTGCTGGAAATCGCACGGATCCTCAAGGAAACACCACCGCCCATCGGAGTGGATCTTGTTTTCTTCGATGGTGAAGACTATGGCCTTGAAGGCGACACACCCAACTACCTCCTTGGTTCAAGGCACTTCGCAGCGACGAAACCACCCGACTACGTTCCCAAGTTTGGCATTCTCCTGGATATGATCGGGGATGCACAGCTCGAAATTCCTCGCGAGGGAAACTCAATGAAATTCGCTTCCGACATTGTCCAATTGGTTTGGAAAAAGGCAGCGGAACTCGGATACACTCAATTCTCCGATCGTGAAGACGAACCGATCACCGATGACCATCTGCCGCTGAATGCCGTCGGGATCAAGACCATAGACCTGATTGACTTCTCGTACCCTGATGAATCACACCGCTATTGGCACACTCACAGCGACACTATAGACAAGTGCAGCGTCGAAAGCCTGGAGGCCGTAGGCACTGTGATAACGCACATTCTCTATTCTCAGCTTCCATAGTTTAAGCATACTGCACCAGAACAGGGAAGGGGGGGATTTGACAAGGAAACCCCTCTCCTGCTGATGACTCCTTTCGAAAACCATGCCCCGACAGTACACTGAAGTCTCCATCGAAGCCGAACCAGTTCTCATCGAGAAGCTGATCGGGATACTGACCCAGATCGGCTTCGAAGGATTTTGGGAGGATGGCCGGATTCTGAGATGCTACATGAGCAGCATCCGCTGGTCTGAATCTTCTCGAGGAGACAGCCGGACTTGTACAGATCGTTGCACGCGCAAGCAGCTCTCCCGCACCGGTGGTTTCAGTCCGCACCGCCGAAGATCAAAACTGGAACGCAGCATGGGAGAAAACAATCCGGCCGATCCGAGTTACGGATTCCATCATCATCACCCCAAGCTGGCACGAAGTCCATCCGGAACCGGGACAGGTTGTCCTGGTGATCGATCCAAAGATGTCGTTTGGAACGGGATATCATGAGACAACCCGGCTTTCCCTCCGGCTTCTCGAAACCTTTCTCAAACCCGCGATGCGCGTGCTTGACGTTGGAACCGGGACCGGCGTGCTGGCCATTGCGGCAGCAAGACTCGGCGCCTCAGCAGTCACAGGCATTGACATCGACGAATGGTCTTATAACAACGCCCTTGAGAACGCTGAACGTAACGGTGTCACTCACCTCGTCACGATCCATCAGAAACCTCTGTCAATGCTTCCCCCATCCCCATGTGAACTGGTCGTGGCGAACATTCAACTTGATGTCATCACCGGACTCATCGGCGAATTCGCCTCCCGGCTCACAGACAAAGGAATCCTGCTTCTCTCAGGCCTGCTTCTCACTGACAGACCAGCTATCACCACGCTTCTCGAAAACAATGACCTGTCCCCTCTTGCCGAACTCGATGAGAATGAGTGGATTGCCATTGCCGCGGAAAAGAACGAATGACAATCGGGGTCATTGATATCGGAACGAACACTGTTCTCCTCCTTATCGCCCGGGTGGATTCCGCAGGTCGGGTTGAGACGATCCTCGACATGCAACGATTGCCCAGGCTGGGAAAGGGAACCGATGAGAACAAGAAACTCAGCCCTGAGGCAATGGAGCGCGTGAGAGATGTTCTCGCTGAATACAAGGATATCATCTCCGGTCACCAGGTCGGGAAAGTTACCGTGGCAGCAACAAGTGCAGTCCGCGATGCTTCGAACCGTGAGGTTTTCAGGAAAATGGTTGTTGACGAAACGGGGTATGATCTTGAGGTTCTTACCGGCACGGAGGAGGCGGAACTGACATTTCGCGGGGCAATCAGTGGATTGATGAACGTGAAAACGGTGACTGTTATCGACATCGGGGGAGGAAGCACGGAGATCACCACCGGATCCAGGGATGGGATCACGGGAAGCCTTAGCCTTGACATAGGAGCAGTTCGACTGACC
>DAIPLH010000048.1:0-12390 GCA_036769325.1 Bacteroidota bacterium | reverse complement strand
AACCTTTGAAGAGGGTATTCTCTCGGAGAAACTCCTCTTTCCGGCCGTTGGCTGGTTCAGCAGGACATTCTCCAGCGAAGAACCATCGCTGTTCTCAACAGACAACCTGACCAGTGAGGCCCAATCCATTTTGCACTTCTATCAGGAAGAGGGCTTCCTTCATGCATCCGTCGAAGGGGGTGTGGCAGTACAGGACGACGATGACCAGACCGTTGAGCTGTTGTTCACGATTGTTGAGAGAGACTCTGTCACAGTGGGCTCGATAGGAATTCTCTTTACGGATGGAGATTCCATTGAGTCGTCGCTCAGGGATTCTCTTCAGTTGATGATGAATGAGGCGAGTGTCCTCCAGGCAGGACTCCGTTTTCGCGACGAACAGGTCGCTTCCGACCAGGCAAGCCTTCTGCGCGTCTTGAACAACAATGGTTTTCCGTATTCGATCGTTCACCATGTAGTGGATCTCTCGGAAGACGAGCGAACGGCCGACATCCTCTGGAACGTCCACGCGGGCCGGCTTGGCTACTTTGGGAATTACTTCATCCAGGGCACCGAGCACTATGACGAGGATCTTATCACGGACAGGATCCGCTTCAAAGAGGGTGAACTGTACCAGCACTCCCTGCTCGAGGAAACACAGCGGGATATCTATGACCTCGGGCTCTACCGGGTCGTCTCGATCAAAGCGCTGCTCGCCGAGCAAGAGGCCGACAAGATTCCTATTGTCGTCAACATCACGGAATCCTCCCAATACCGGCTTCAGATGGGCGTGGGCTACGGGAGGGACGAGAAGTTCAGGGTTTCCGGAAGGATCGATGTCCTGGGAATTCTCGGGACTGCCGGACAGGTAAGCCTGGAAGTAAAAAGATCGGACCTCGAACCGTTTACCATCTTTGTTTCCTACGTTCACCCTGATTTCCTTCTCGACAAGGCCCGGTTTTCTATCTCACCCTTTCTACGACGGGAAGATGAGCCGGGCTATGAGGCAAGACGTGCAGGATATGAAGTCAATTTGTCAAAACCGCTCGGGAGAAGCTTTTATGGTGCGGTGGGTTATGCGTACGAATCGGTCGACCTGTATCGTACGCCTGCCATCCAGCTTCCTCCTGAATACCGATCAAGCTACCCAAAAGAAGCAGCCATCCTCACGTTTGGCTATGCATCAGCGCGACCGCTTTTCTCACCCTCAGCGGGTATCTCTGCCGCACTCTCCTCCACGTTTTCCGGATTGAACCTGGTCCAGTCGAATGAGTATCGGTTCACAAGGCTCCTTTTTGATTTTCGCTACTATACCACTCCACAACGATTGATTGTCCTGGCTGCACGTCTGAAGCTTGGATCAATACGATCCATCGAGACCGATGCGGGCAACTTTGTCCCGTTTGAGGAACGTTTCTATTCTGGGGGCAGTATCTCGATCAGGGGCTGGTCCCGATCGACTCTCGGACCACTTGATCCGTCCGGAAACCCAATCGGCGGTTCAAGCCTGCTCGAAACCGGTGTGGAGCTCAGGATTCCCTACACCAGTCCCCTGCACGGGGTTGTCTTTCTCGATGCCGGAAACGTCTGGGAGACTCCACTGACGTACAAGCTCAGTGACCTGGGCTATTCAGTAGGCGCTGGCATTCGCTACGCAACCCCCATCGGTCCGCTCCGGTTTGATGTTGCACATCAGCTTTTTCGCGGATCGCAACAGGTGCAATGGTGGTTCAGTATCGGCCATGCTTTTTGATGGAATGAGATGATGCGAAAGGTTCTGAAATATCTTCTGATCATTCTGGCAGTCGGAATGGTGCTCGTCGCCCTGACTCTGGGGCTTCTCCAAACCTCCTGGCTGCGCGATCATGCGAAGAGCTTCCTCCTCGATGAAGTCAACAACGTGATTGCCGGAGAAATCACAACAGGTGCAGTCGAAGGAAACTTGTTCTCAGGGTTTTACATGCGCAACATTGAACTGAGCATCGATGGCCAACCTGTTGTGACCATCCCTTCGGCAAGAATCGAATACGAGATCAACAGCCTCCTTGACTCCAGAATCAAAATCCGGTTGTTGGAGATTGATTCAGCAGAGATCCACGTCGTCCGGGAAAATGACTCGACCTGGAATGTCAGCAGGGCGTTGTCCCCACGGCAACCAGACCTGGATTCGGCTTTGACTGGAGCGCGATTGGGGTGGACAATTACCGTTGATACCCTGCGAATCCGGAACCTGACTGCCGATGTTGTTTCAGGCGAAACAACGACGTCGGTGAATAATTTTGCCTTTCTGGGCTCGGGGCTCTACTGCAATGATTCGCTCAGGGTCAACGGGGCAGGAATGTCTTTCCAGGTTTCCAATCCGATGCTTGAGGTCGAAAAGAGTCAGTTCACCTTCAGCATGGACTCTTCACGTATCGAGTTGAGAAATCTTGAAGTGAAAACAAAACAAAACAGGATCGTGGGCGACGGACGTTACGACACCGGTCCGAAGATCATCACCTTTGACCTTGAAACTGATGCGATTTACATGGAGGAATTCAGGGGGCTGACAGGCGAATTTCCGCTGAAAGGACATCCGGAACTGCAGGCGGAGGGCACCTATTCGAAGAGCGAGCTCAATGCTTCAGTCAATCTCCAGCACCGGGATACGAGACTCGAAGCGGACATTCGTCTGGATTTGGCAAAGAGTATCCCTGAATATTCTGCATCGGGCTCCATTCGAGAGTTTGAGGTTGACGGGTTCGTTGGAGACAGCGTGACCGTGTCCCCTTTGAATGGCAGCTTTTCAGTTGAAGGGAAAGGGTTTGTCCGGGGCGAAATGATTCTGGTTGCCCGGGCCAATCTCAACGATTTTTGGTTTAACGAGATCGATCTTGGATCCGTTGACGCAACGGTCTCTTTGAAGAGAGAGGATGCGCGGATCTATGTTCGGACCCTGGGACCTCATGGGGATATAGTGCTTCAGGGGTCAGTCAGAGATATCAAAGGATCCGTCGCCTTTATGATCGACGGTTCCGTCAGGGATCTGAACATCAACCCCCTCTATCCTCTCTCTACTGACATAACCGGAACAGTCTCGCTGAGCGGCTCGCTCTCGGGACCTGACGGAGTATCATGCTTTGTTATTGCCCGGGCCGATTCTGCGATGGTCGATACAATTCTTATTGACCGCTTCACCTGTGCCGCGGGATTTGCCGGAGGAAGGATTCAAGTCGACAGCCTCTTGATCGTCCGTGACAGCTCTGAGGTCTATGCTCACGGAGTTGCGGACACATCAGGTGCATTCGACGCAGGATTTGTTCTGCGGGCGAATGATCGGACGATCTCCGGTTTCCTTGCAGACAAGGACGCAGTCAGGGGGAACATCCTCGTCAGAGGAAATGTTTCCGGAACAAGAGACTCAATCCGGGCTGATGTGTCGGGAACGGCTGACAGTCTTTTCCTTGACGGGAAACCGATTGGAAGATTGTCGGCTCGTTTCATTGGGGAGATCCATCGGGAAGACTCGTTGAGCATAGTTGCGGAGAGTCTTGCTATCGCCTGGAATGAAATGGAATGGAGGAACAGCGGCACGATTGACGTGACGGTGTTCCCGGACGGGTTTGATGCGGAACCGTTCGCCATGACTTCGAATACGCAGAGGCTGGACCTTGGTGGAACCATCCATACCAAAGGATACAGTGATTTCCAGTTGAACGTGGATCATTTTGAAATAGCTCCGGTTGCGGTTTTCTTCTTCGGACAGGAGATGACAGGAGTTGTTGATCTCATCGTGAAGCTCCATGGAGCCCGCAGGGATCCGGACATGGAGATGTCATTGTCGTTCAAAGATGGAACCCGGAAGGAGTTGGATCTGCCCGATGTTGAATTCCACGCTGAGGCCTCTGATTCGGTTCTCAACTGGAAAATCGATGTCGGAGCCCGGGCCGGGACGTTGACCGGGGAGGGGACTATTCCGTTGCGGCTCAATGACACGAGTGGGTTCGACTTTCTCGCGTTGGATCGCCCGATGCGTAGCTCACTCAAGACCAGTCGCTTTGATCTGTCCCTGCTGCAGCTTTTCAAAGCAAGCCCTGTTCTGGTAACAGGATACCTCGATGGTAATCTCAATATCGGCGGGACATTGAAGTCTCCGGACGTGGAAGGGTCTATCAGAATCGATAGCGCTACTGTTTCTCACCCCGGTCTTGGGATCGCCTATAGTGGAATCCGTGTCCGCCTGACAGGGAACAAGGACGCTCTTGTTCTTGAGGAGTTTTCCGTCAGTGACAGCGCTCTGACCGGATCCGGGAGAGTTGCATTCAGTTTTATCGACTCACTCAGGATTGAACCGGATCTTGTTTTTCGGGCAAGGAACTTTGACGCGCTCTCGGGCCCGCAGCACTTTGCGACAATCGATGGTGACGTACAGGTCGATAATGATCAGGATGGAAACATCAGACTCGAAGGCGAGGTTACCATTACCCGGTCCAGGTTCTATCTTCCGTCGCTGCAGAACATCCAGATTACAAAGGATCTCGATCCACCTCTGCTGGTTGTGGCTGCGGGGAGGTTCGACACTGCTTCCGTTGCTCATCGTGACTCGCTGCGTACCGGCCCCCGACTTCCGTCGTTCAAGGGTAGACTGACCATTAGAGTTCCGAGAGCAACATGGCTCCGGGGTCCGCGGACGAATGTCGAGCTGAGCGGCAACGTTGAGATTACCTCGGAGGGGGGCAAGGCTGTGCTCCGCGGGTTCCTTGCGGTTGAGCAGGGTACCTATGAATTCTACGGACGCAGATTCGTCTTCAATCAGGGTCGGATTGATTTTGATGGTGGAACCGAAGTGGATCCGTCGATCTACTTTGAAGTAGAGTATCCATTTCGAACGGATGAGGTGGAGAATCGCCTGGTGATTGTCGTAAGGGGGAAGTCGAGAAATCCACAGGTCGAATTCTTTTTCAACAAAGACCCCATTTCAGAGTCGGATGCGATCTCGTACATCGTGTTTGGCCGGAAAGTGGACGACCTCAACTATGGACAGCAATCGACTGTCACTGATCTCGGGGACGCCCTTGCAATGGACCTCGCGGCGAACATGATCAACTCACAGCTTTCGTCCGTTGTAGGGTCCAGGCTCGGGCTCGATGTCGTCAGGGTCAGTGGGGAAGATAACTGGAACAAAGCTGTGCTTACCGCAGGAAAGTATGTGACTGATGATATCTTTGTCGCGTACGAACGAGGGGTTGTGCAATCCAGTTCAAGCAGCGTTGTATTTGAATCGGCCCGGCTTGAGTATTACCTGATGAAGTTTCTCTACCTTCACCTCATTGAGGCAACAGACAACTCATCAGGGGTCGATGTTTTTCTGAAGTTTGAATAAGTGAACGAACTAGAGAAACAAGAAGCACAGAGCGGCTGCAGGGTGCCATGGGGAAGAACTGATGGAGGATCAGGGAAAGATGAACGCTGCCAGTGAGATACCAGCATCCGTTCAGAACAACCCGGAGATTGTTCTCTTCGATGGAGTCTGCAATCTTTGTTCGTGGACGCTCAGGTTTGTGTATAGGAACGACGTCAGGTCGCGCTATCGGTTTGCCTGGGTTCAATCAAAAGAAGGCCGGGAGATTCTTCGCTGGTGCGGACTTCCGGAGGATCGTTTTGACACGCTGGTATTGGTTGAATCGGGAAGTGTCTCTTACAAATCAACGGCGTTTCTTCGCATTGCCCGAAATCTCAGGTTCCCGTGGCCCGTTCTTTCACTATTTCTGTTCGTCCCCGTTTCTATTCGCGACAGGTTCTACGACTGGGTTGCTTCAAAGCGGTATGCGATGTTCGGGCAAAAAGAGGAGTGTTTGCTTCCGGAGGGACCGTTGCGCAACAGATTTCTGAGCAATCCTGATTTCTGACTGTCCGGACCGGGTATCGACCCTTTTGTCGACCACTGATACCACTTCGTGTCTTTGTGCCTTGTGGTGAATCTTTTTGCCCCGAAGTATTCTTTTGTTTTCGGGAGAAGTTCCCTACATTTTCGGAACCCGCGTACAACTCAATCCAATCATTCGACCCAACCCGCGAAGGGAGCCGAATCATGAACGCCTCTGTCTCCATCGTACTATGGTTTTCGCTCGTCTGTTTGTTGGGGTGTTCCAGCAGCATCACATACAACTACGACTGGGACCACGATGAGGATCTGACGAAGTACTCTTCATTCGCCTGGATGGCGGTTCCGCAAGCTCCACCGGCAGGAGACATCAAGACAGCGCGCCAACAAAGTGATTTGCTTGACAAACGCATCAGGCGGGCAGTGACGTCACAACTGGAGGCGAGAGGCCACAAACAGGACGACGTCAATCCAACATTTGTTGTGGCCTACCACCTTGGTTCGGAAGATAAAGTGAGCGTTACGGACTGGGGGTACCGGTATGGCCCCGGACCCTGGGGCTACTATGGCCATGATATCGATGTCCGGCAATACACGCAGGGAACCGTCGTTCTCGATTTTATCGACGCTTCGACGAAACAACTCTTCTGGCGGGGTGAAGCATCGAAAGCAATAGATCAGAATGCCAGCCAGGAAGAAGTGGACCAGGTGATCAACGAGGCTGTTGCAGGTCTCCTCAGGAATTGGCCTCCTGAGGAAAAGTGAAACGGATTCTCGCCGTCATATGATTGTTGGTTCGACCTTCCGGATATAGTAGCTCTCCCGCCTGAATCATCTCCCGCCACGGAGTGCCATCGTGGCGTCATCTTCGATTCAATCGCTTGTCGCACTAAGGGTAGTGGCCCTTTTTGCAGTCGGGATTCTGTTTGGGCGTTCCTTCGCGGACAGGCCCGAGTTTTTCGCCCTACTTGCAGTCCCTCTGTTCGTTGTTCTTGTTGTTGCAGGAGTGGGTCGGGTATGGCCGTGTGTTGCCCAATCAATTCTCCCGTCACTGCTCTGCGTTCTTCTCGGCTGCCTCGGGGTTGCCGTCGATTCCCACCGGGTTCACTCCATTCCCGATTCACTTCTTGGACGTGACGTTATCCTTGTTGGCGTGGTTGTGGACCACCCCCGCCTACAAGGAGAACGTCTGAAGATTGTCGTCGAAGGAGAATTTCTCCGTCACGATTCGACATACTTGCCGCTCTATGATAAGGTTCTTGTCTCGATGAAATTCTCGAATCGTGCGGAAGCACTGCGACATGGTTCAGTCGTGCTGTTGAAGGGAGCAATCTCCCGTCCTGCGTCGGCGCGAAACCCTGGTGAATTTGACCAACGACGTTACTACGAAGCGAACGGCATTCAGTGGATGTGTACTGCGAAGGGAGATTCCGCTCCTTTGGAAGTCGGAAGACATGAGGGCTACTGGATCATCAATGAGATCATTCTTCCGGTCCGCCGCTATCTTCTTTCGGAGATTGAGAGAAGTATTGGAGGGCAGGAGGGAGAGTATCTGAAGGGTGTATTGATCGGTGAACGGGGAGGGCTTTCTCCCGCCGTTCGGGCCGCATTTACCTCCGCCGGCGTTGCACACATTCTTGCCGTTTCGGGTGGCAATGTGGCTGTTGTCGTTGCATTTGTATTCCTGGCGGCCGAGCTCTTCAGAATTCAGCGCAAACTAAGGCCAGCAGTTGCTTGTGCCGGCGTCATCTTCTACATGCTTCTGGTCGGATACCAGCCGCCTGTTGTCCGGGCCACGATCATGGCACTCATCCTGTTGATCGGCATGATGATGGGGGAGAAGGCGAACCCGATCAATGCGCTTGGTGTGTCTGCCCTGGTTATCCTGGGGTTCGATTCGCGCCAGCTGTTTGATATCGGCTTTCAGCTATCATTCCTTGCAGTGCTTTCCATCATTTATCTCCATCCGCTTGCAGATGCTGCTCTGAGGAAATTGTTGCCTGGAATGGGTCCATTGTCACGTTCACTCCTCTGGCTCTTGCGAGTGTGCAGCGTTTCCCTCGCGGCCACATTTGGAACGCTCCCATTGACAGCGACATCATTCGGGATGCTCTCTGTCATTGGTGTTTTCGCCAATATCGCGGTCGTTCCTGCTTCCGGTATCAGTCTCCTGCTCGGTTTTGTTGCACTCCCTTTGTCAATAGTGAATCCGTGGATTGCCAGTATGTTCAATGAACTGAATCGCCTGGTTCTTCATTATACACTTGAGCTGACCCTCATGGCCGGGAATCTTCCGTTTTCATCCCTCGAAACTTTGACCTTCATGACCGTTGATGCTCTGCCATTCTACGCAATTCTACTGCTTGTGTACCATCTTCACGACCGAAGAATCACCAAAAAGATGTGTCTTGTTGTGCTTTTGGCGCTGGATGTATGGATGTTCTGGCCGACGGACGTTTCCGTTGCCGCGGCACATGGTCTGCGGGTCAGCTTTATTGATGTTGGACAAGGTGATGCGGTGCTGGTCGAATTTCCTGACCGGCAAACGGTCCTGATTGATGCGGGACCCCGGGCTCGTGGCTTCGACAGCGGTGAGCGGACTGTTGTTCCGTTTTTGAAACGAAGAGGAATAGAAGCGATTGATCTCATTGTCGTTACACACCCGCACAATGATCACATCGGAGGCATTCCTGCCGTCCTTGAAGAGTTTGATGTCAGACAGGTCGTCGATTGCGGGCGGTCGGCCGAATCAACGGTTTTCCGGATGTATAAGGACCTGGTTGTAAAAGAGGGCTCGCACCACCTGGTAACCTCTGCAGGCAGTATTCTCAGCATCTCTTCACACGCCCGGCTCTACGTTCTCGGCCCAGAGAAAGGCCCCCGAACCGGGTCGAATCCGAACAATGACTCGGTGGTTCTGAAGCTTGTGTATGGTTCGGTTTCGTTCCTCTTTACCGGAGATGCGGAGGAAGAATCGGAAGCAAGCCTGATCAGCCGCTACGGTGATTTTCTCAGGTCATCGCTGCTCAAAGTCGGCCACCATGGGAGCATCACGAGCAGCACACCTTCGTTCATCAGCCTGGTTGACCCTGCTCTTGCCGTTGTCTCTGTCGGAACGCCAAATCGTTACCGGCATCCATCATCCGAGGTCCTCGAAAGGTTTGCCGCCCACAACGCCATTCTCATGAGAACCGATGAGGAAGGTGCGATTATCTTCGAAACAGACGGCGCGACTATCGAGCGGATTCAATGGAAGAACGACTGATGAAGTGTGATGGGTAACCGCATCGCGGCGCCAGCTTGATTCTCGCTGAATGGATGGTTATCATTTTCCATTCAATCACCATCCGTGATGTTGGAAACGTTGACAGAACAAGACAGACGAAAAAAAGAATGGGAAGAGCGGCGCGTAAAACCCTTCCTTGAGAGGTCACCCGAACGTCGCGATCAGTTTTGCACGGACTCGGGGATTCCGGTTGAGCGACTTGCCGTGGCTACCGATCCTCCGTCCGATCCGGGGTTTCCGGGAGAATTTCCCTTCGTCCGGGGTGTCTACCCTACAATGTATCGCGGGCGCATGTGGACAATGCGTCAGTATGCCGGATTTGGAAGTGCAGAAGAATCCAACAAGAGATACCGCTATCTGCTGGGTCATGGAACAACAGGGCTCTCCGTGGCATTTGATCTGCCCACCCAGATGGGTTACGATTCTGATCACCCGCTCGCGGAGGGGGAGGTTGGCAAGGTCGGCGTTGCCATTGACACGCTTGCAGATATGGAAGTTGCCTTCGACGGTATTCCCCTGGAGAAAGTGACTACCTCCATGACCATCAACGCGACGGCGGCCATTCTCCTGTGCATGTACGTCGCACTGGCAAGAAAGCAGGGAGCGAACCTTGAAAGGCTTTCAGGAACCATCCAGAACGACATCTTAAAAGAGTACTCATCGCGCGGTACATACATCTTTCCTCCTGTCCCATCGCTTCGACTTGTTACCGATACGTTCGAATGGTGCGCCTCAAATCTTCCGCGCTGGAACACGATTTCGATCAGCGGATATCACATTCGCGAGGCAGGCGCAACGGCTGTTCAGGAGGTGGCGTTTACGCTCGCAAACGGCATCGAGTACGTCCGCTCCGCCGTCAACAGAGGTCTTGATGTGGACTCCTTTGCAGCCCAGATCTCATTCTTTTTCAATTCCCACAACAATTTCTTTGAAGAGATTGCAAAGTTCCGCGCGGCTCGGCGCCTGTGGGCAAAAATCATGAAAGAGGAGTTCGGGGCGCGCAAAGAAGAGAGCTGTATGCTTCGTTTCCATGCCCAAACCGGGGGGTCGACGCTCACTGCCCAACAGATCGACAACAACGTGGTCCGGGTGACCCTTCAGGCCCTGGCGGCAGTCCTCGGCGGATGTCAGTCTCTCCATACCAACAGCAGGGATGAGGCCCTTGCCTTGCCGACGGAAGAATCCGTGCGCCTCGCGCTCAGGACACAACAGGTCATTGCATTTGAATCAGGCGTTCCTGACACAGTAGACCCGGTCGGTGGCTCTTATCACGTTGAATACCTTACCGGGCAGATTGAGCAGCGGGCCTGGAATCTCATTCAGAAGATCGGATCGATGGGCGGAGCGGCAAAGGCCATCGAGGCAAAGTTCTACCAGACAGAAATTGCGGCAAGTGCATACGAATACCAGATGGCAATCGAAAAGAAGGACAAGATTGTTGTCGGTGTGAATGCATTTCAGTCTGAGGACGAGGATCACGCCGATCTCCTGAGCATTGATGAGTCGGTTGCCCGAAGGCAAAAGGAGCGGTTAGCGGATATTCGACGTCAGCGCGATGGCAAGGCGCATGCGGCTGCTCTTGAGACCCTGTCCGGGGCCGCCCAATCCGGATCCAACGTTGTTCCCGCAATTTTAGCTTGTGTTGAGGCATATGGCTCTGTTGGCGAGATTGCGGATACGCTCAGGAATATCTGGGGCGAGTATCGCGAGTAGGACTCGCTTGTCCTCCAATACGTTTCTTTTCTCCATTATGAGTAGAATTCATCTATGACTCTTTCCAAACAAAAACTCAAAGACCTTCGGGCTCTCACCCACAAGAAGTACCGCGAGGAAGAGAAGCAATTCATGATCGAAGGATCACGAATGGTTGGTGATGCGGTTGATTCCGGGTTCAAGATTCTTGAAGTGTTCTACACGAAGGAGCTGAAAGACTCTTCCGCGGGCAAAGGTCTGCTTCATCGGCTCTCAGAGAAAACATCCAACCTGATCGAGATTTCCAACCGTGAGATGGAATTGATCTCGGAAACGGTGACCTTTCAGGGGGTCGTTGCGGTGCTCCGTCAGAAACAATTCTCCATTGATGCACTCCTGGAATCTCCAAAGTCCAAATCTCATCTTGTTGCGTTTGACGGGGTTTCGGATCCTGGAAACGCAGGAACAATGATCCGGAGTTGCGACTGGTTCGGAGTGGACGGCGTCATCCTCGGCGGAAATTCCGTTGAACTCTACAACCCGAAGGTGCTTCGCGCAACAATGGGCGCCGTGTTTCATCTTCCCATTGTCGAAGGAATTGACCTTCTTCCGGCCCTCTCAAGAGCCAAGGAACTTGGATACCGGATCTACGTCACATGCCCCGGAGCCGAGTCGCATTTCGATCGCATCAACTACGACGTGAAGTCGATTATCGTGTTTGGCAACGAGGCGTGGGGTGTGTCCGACCAGGTCAGAGAGTTGGCCGATGTCCATCTTGCCATACGCAGGTACGGACTCGGTGAATCGCTCAACGTCAGCGTCGCCTGCGGGATTGTTCTTTCTGCAATGCATCGTCTATGATTGAAAACCGACCGCTTTCCCTCACTTTGGCAGTGTCATCGTCGCCCTGAATGAACGCCATTCCTGATGGTTTCCGTGTGGGGCACTGGACCGATACGGAGGCCCTTACCGGATGCACTGTGATCCTCTGCCCGCCTCGAACCGTGGGTGCCTGTGATGTTCGTGGGAGTTCTCCGGGAAGCCGGGAACTTGCCCTCCTTGACCCCCGGAAGACAATGCAGGAAGTTCACGCGGTTCTTCTGACTGGGGGAAGCGCGTTCGGACTTGCTGCCGCGGACGGCGTCGTGCAATTTCTCGAGGAACAGGGGATTGGTTACCAGACTCCATGGGTGAAGGTTCCGATTGTTCCGGCCGCGGTGGTGTTCGATCTCAACATTGGCTCGTCCGCAGTCAGGCCAACAGCGGAGTCCGGATATCTTGCATGCAAACATGCCGGATTGATTGCAGAGGAAGGCTCAATAGGTGCAGGAACGGGAGCAACCGTGGGGAAATGGGCCGGTATCGAAACACGGATGAAGGGAGGGATTGGTTTCGCGGGAGTTCAGGAGGGGGATCTGCGAGTCGCTGCTCTTGTCGTGGTCAACGCTGTCGGTGACATCCTCAACCCCGATGGAACTGTCCTGACCGGGGCGAGAGGAAAGGACGGTCGCTGGCTTGGCGAAGCGGACTCCAGGAGGGAGCTCTTCCGCTCCAGGCCGACTGCCCATACGAA
>DAIPLH010000047.1:5305-12392 GCA_036769325.1 Bacteroidota bacterium | reverse complement strand
CCCACCGGTACACACCGGAAAAGGAGTGGTACAAAGGATAAGAGCCAATACCACAAAGGCACAAAGACGCGAAAAGAAACTTCAGGGTTTCGTTCTCTTTGTGTCTTTGTGGTAAGAACTTACCACTTGAAACCTCCTCCGCAATGTGCTACATTTGACCCAAATGGAAGGCCGGTACTATAGGAAACCCCCCGGATCTTGGGACATCAAGCGTCGGGTGAAGAGCAAGGGGTTCATCATTGGCACCCTTGTGGCCCTTCCGGTTTTCTTTTATGTGGTCTTCGGAAGCCACGGAGTCGTCCAGCGTATTGAACTGGAAACCCGGATCAGCCGCCTCGAAGAAAAGATCAAGGCTGCGGAGCTCGAGAACGCAAGGCTTCAGGAGCTTGCCAAAGCATTGGATTCCGATATGAAGGCAATTGAGAAGGTTGCCCGCGAGAAGTATGCAATGGCCCGCCCCGGGGAAACGGTTTATAGAATTAAGTCGGAAGGCGAAACGCGGAAAGCGGAATGAAGTCTGCCCCGATGTTAATCGCAGAGGCCTGCCCGACTGACAAGAGCCCTGCAACGGTCAGGCGGGCGCGGAGGACGGAGAGAAATCGCAGAGGAGTGTTTTTTGGACTTCCCCGAAGGAGTCCTTCGGACAGACTATCGACTACTGACTTGTTTTTTGACTGAACAGACTCTTTCTGACTCAGAGTATGGAACTCTTTGAGTCAACACCCTCCAGTTCACCACCATCACAGAAGTCGCCACTAGCGGAGCGCGTTCGTCCACGAACTCTTGACGAGTTCTCTGGGCAGGAGCATCTCCTTGCCCGGGGTGGGCCATTACGCACTCTCATCGAGCAGGATCAGGTTCCATCCATGATCCTCTGGGGTCCTCCTGGAACCGGAAAGACCACGCTCGCGCGAATTATTGCAGCACACACGAAGGCTGCATTCCATCAGTTGAACGCTGTTTCTTCTGGGGTGAAGGAAGTTCGGGACATCATCGCAGTTGCAACACGGGCCCGGAAGCAGGTTTCGGGGACAATCCTTTTCATAGATGAGATTCATCGGTTTAACAAGGCCCAACAGGATGCGCTTCTCCACAGCGTTGAAGATGGCGTCATCACTTTGATCGGGGCAACAACAGAGAATCCATCGTTCGAGGTTATTTCTCCACTGCTTTCGCGTACGCGCCTGTATGTCTTACACGGACTGACAGACGCCCACCTCAGAAGCATCATTGACCGGGCACTGCAGGTTGATGAGGCGTTAAAGAGCATGAAAGTCGAGGTTCATGACCACGACCGGTTGATCTTTCTCTCAGGCGGAGATGGGAGGATGCTCCTGAACGGCCTCGAAACAGCGGTGAGTCTCACGAAACCCGCTGAGGACGGTCGAAGAGTCGTCACCCGAAAGGAGATCGAGGAGGCCTTCCAGCGGAAATATGTCCGGTATGACAAGGGGGGAGAAGAGCACTACAACACAATCTCCGCATTCATCAAGAGTATGAGAGGAAGCGATCCCGACGGGGCCGTGTACTGGCTTGCACGGATGCTCGACGCCGGCGAAGACCCGAAGTTCATTGCGCGGAGAATGATTGTCCTTGCCTCGGAGGATATTGGCAATGCCGCTCCCGATGCCCTCACCCTTGCGACATCGACATTCACCGCAGTGGATTATGTGGGGATGCCAGAGGCCCGGATCATTCTTGCTCAGGCGGCTATCTATCTGGCTAGCTGTCCGAAAAGTAACGCCTCCTACCGGGCAATCGAGGATGCTATCGGAGATGTCCACAATCATCCCGATGAACCGGTTCCCCTTCACCTGCGCAATGCTCCGACAGGGATGATGAAGGGTCTTGGGTATGGATCCGGGTACAGATATGGACATGACTTTGAAGGGAATTTTGCCGAGCAGCAATACCTTCCGGATGGATTGAAAGATAAGAGGTACTATCGACCGTCAGATGAAGGGGAGGAAAAGACGATTCGGGCAAGGCTCGAGTCGTGGTGGAAGGGGAAGAAGGGTCGCTGATGAACGAAGTCTGTGGAAGGTCTGAAGAACTCTCCTCCTTACCCCCTCTGTTGGGAAGAGAGAGGATGGATGGCATTGCGGTTTCAGTGAGGGAATCTTATTCGCGTGTGTCAATAGCAATCTGCTGTACGGTCCTGATAACGTGGATATTGCCGACTGCCAATGCCCAGGATGTTTCAGCTCCTCAAAATACAATAACGACAGACACTCTGCTCACTGCGGATACCTCTGCAATCGCGGCAGATTCCCTTGCTCCTCCTTCTCCCTCCGGAGTCGATTCCCTCATTCAATACTCTGCGTCGGATTCGATTGTGTATTCGCTCGATGGGCGAACGATGCATCTCCATGGCGAGTCAAAAATCAGATACAAGGAGCTCAGTTTGGAGGCTGAGAAGGTTGATATCGATTGGAAGACGACTTCTCTTTCTGCCTATGGAGTACCGGATTCCACCGATACAACAGGAACAGGGTATAGGGGTCAGCCAAAAATGGTGGACAGAGGAGAGGCGTATGAGGGATCGAATGTCGCCTACAATTTCAAGAGCAAGAAGGGAAGGATCACGCTCGGGGAAACGGAGATCGATGATGGGTTCTATTATGGTGACCGGATCAAGAAGCTGGGTGATGATGTGCTGTTCGTCAGCGACGGGAAGTATACCACCTGCGAACTGGACGACCCGCACTACTACTTTGGCAGTCCGGAAATGAAGGTGAAAGTGAAAGACGAGGTCGTTGCACGCCCTGTCTATCTCTTTATTGACGAAGTTCCGGTTGCAGCTCTGCCTTTCGGGGTTTTTCCGAGCAAAGGCGGACGAAGTTCCGGGTTCCTTCCCCCGACCTACGGTCAAAACAGCAAGGGACGTTACCTTCGCGGACTCGGATACTTCTGGGCAATGAGCGACTATTCGGATATCAGTCTTACATCCGACGGATATACGAACGGGAGCTGGGTTCTTCATTCGGATTTCCGCTATGCTCTTCGCTATGAATTCACCGGGAGTATCAGCGGCTCTTATGGGAACACATTCGAGGGCGAGCCGGGCGATCCGGTATACACCTCAGAGGATATCTTCAATGTCCATCTGACCCATCATCAGGATATTGATCCGACTTCGAAGGTTGACGTCGACTTCACCTTTACCAGCGGGTCGTACTACCAGAATACGAGTGTGGACTATGCTGAGCTGCTTCGCCAGCAGATTATTTCAAACGCGACGTATCAGAAATCGTGGGAGGGGACACCACACAGTCTTACGGCGAATGTCAACCGGACACAGGACCTGTCAACCGGCGCAATTACTCAGATCCTTCCGGGAATTGTTTTCTCGCGCAATCAGACGTACCCTTTCAGGTTCGGGAACGATTCCGGACTCGCCGAAGACTGGTATGAGTATCTTGGGTTTAGCTATACAGGCCAGTTCAGAAATGAGAATAGTAAGACCGTCGACACCTTCACCGGTTTGGAGACCAAGGAAGACCGGAGGGGAGTTCAGCACTCACTTCCCATCAACGCCGCATCGAAAGTAGGGTATTTCAACCTCACTCCTTTCTTCACCTACACCGAGAAATGGTACGATCGCAGCATCACAAAGGCTCTGAATCCAGCTGACAGTACAGTTGTCTCAACGGAAGACAGGGGCTTTCACGCGGTCCGCTACTTCGACACGGGCATTTCGCTCGGGACAAAGCTGTACGGGATTCTTCAGCCAGGGATTTTTGGAGTCACCGGGATCCGGCATCAGTTTCTCCCCTCGGTGTCGTATACCTACTCTCCCGACTGGGCCAAGCCGTCGTATGGCTATTGGGGTTCCTACACTGACGCCCTGGGAAATGCTGTTGAGTACAGCTTCTACGAGAAAGAGGTTTATGGCGGAGCGCCACTGGGTGAACGCCAGTCGATTGGTGTACGGTTCGGAAACGTTTTTGAAATGAAGACCACTTCGGATGACACCTCGGGAGAAGACAACAAATTCCAGCTGTTGAATCTTGATCTCAGCACTTCCTATAACTTCGCCCGAGACAGTCTGAAATTCGACGAAATCAACATGGGGTATCGGACTGCGATCGGGGAAGTGTTGAATATCGGTGGAAGCAGCCGCTTCAATTTGTATAAGTTCGACAATGCATCCGCGAGGCGGGTTGACAAGTTCCTGCTGAGTGAAGATGGACGCCTGGCGCAGTTGACAAGTTTTTCGTTGAGCATCGGTACGAAGTTGAGTGGCGAGAAATCTTCTTCAACGGCCGGGCCCAAAAAAGAGGAAGCAGATTCTTTGGGTCTCGATGAAGAGAGCGGGTACATTGGCGTCTACCATGAGCCAAAACCGGATTTCAGTATTCCATGGCAACTCGATCTGACCTGGAACTTCAGTCAAAACCAGGCGAACCCCAATTTTGTCACGAAGACCTCTAACCTGAGCGCGGCGCTCAGTTTCAACCTCACTGAGTTCTGGAAGATCCGTGCAAGCACGAGCTATGACATTCTGAATAAGGAGTTCGCTGCACCGTTGATCACCATCTACCGCGACCTCCATTGTTGGGAAATGAACTTTTCGTGGGTACCCACCGGAACCAACAAGCACTACCAGTTCGAAATCCGTCTGAAATCGCCACTCCTGCAGGATGTGAAAGTGACGAAGCAGGAAAGCAGCGCCGGAGTGTTTTAGAGACTGAATAGTCTGAACAGACCAGGCTTGCCGGACGGACATGACTCAGTCATGTCCGAAACCTGCCCTGCACATCACACGATTCTCCTTCTTTTTGTGACCGGGACTGGAACCCAGTTGATTTCGAGATCTGTATCTCACATATTCTGAGAGACCGGTCGGCCCCCCCCACCAGGCAACTACCTTCGGGATTCGTGTGTTAGAGAGGAAGCCCTGGACCGGTCAGCTCTCCGGACACCGATAACCAAAATCAAGCATTAAGGATTGCACACCATGCGCAAGAAATGGCTACCACGTCTCACCGCTCTCATTTTGATGACCCATACCGTCCATGCTCAGACAATTCCTCCGGCGGATGCTTCGATCTCCGGTGCACCGTCGGACAACTTTGGCTGGTCTGTCTCCGGCGTCGGCGACATGAACGGCGATGGCATTGATGACCTGCTTGTTGGTGCCCCAGCGAGTCCTGCCATTGCCGGGTTTGCGGGCAGGGCATTTCTCTTCTTCGGCCCGCTGTCAGGAGATCTCGTCAGCACTGATGCGGATGTCATTTTCAATCCGGAAGGAGCTTTCGGTGACAACTTCGGTATCTCCGTTACGAATGCCGGTGACGTCAACAACGACGGCAACAACGACATTCTGATCGGTGCGCGCAGCAGTGATGCCGGCGGTATTCAGTCCGGTAAAGCGTATCTGTACAACGGTCCCTTTTCGGCCGGAACCATTGAGGCTGATGATGCCGACGCGGTTTTTGTTGGATCTGCATTTGACGAATTGGGTTGGTCCACCGCTCCGGCTGGCGACGTAAACAACGACGGCTTTGGAGATATTCTGCTTGGGGGACCGAATGCACTCGGGAGCCTGGGCAGGGTACTTCTCTTCCTTGGTCCACTTTCCGGGATGCATACTCCGGCAAATGCCGATGCTTCGATTCGGGGAGAGATTTCCGATGAACGATTGGGAAGCTCTGTTGCCGGTGCAGGAGATGTCAACAATGATGGATTCGATGATCTCCTGATCGGACAATTCAGTCCGTTGGTAGGGGTTCGGAATGCCGGAAGGGCACTTTTGTTCTATGGCCCTGTTTCAGGAGCTTTGATTGCCAGCAGCGCCGATGCGCAGATTGTCGGCGAGGTCACTGATGATCGCCTTGGCATCTCGGTCTCTCCGGCAGGTGACATCAACGAAGATGGAAACGCAGACCTTCTGATCGGAGCAGACCAGTTCTGGTCAGGCAACAGGGGCAAGGCGTATATGTTTCTTGGTCCGTTGTCGGGAATAGTTTCTGCGGGCAATGCCGATGCCATCATTCGGGGCGAAAGGAACGGGGATCAGTTCGGCACTGTTGTCAATTCAGCAGGAGATATCAACGGGGACCAGATCCCCGACCTTCTTGTCGGTGCCACCAATGGAGGCGAATCGGACGCGGGGAGCGGGTATCTGTTCCTGGGACCAATCAGGGGGAGTGTCGCTGTCTCAGATGCTCATGTTATTTTCTCGGAGAGTTCAGGAGGTGGATGGTTCGGCAATTCAATTGCACCAGGCGGGGACCTGGACGACGATGGCGCCAACGATATCGTCGTGGGCGCTCCTCTCAGCAGTTTTTCAGGGGCAGACGCGGGCCGTGCTTACGTTTTCTCCATTTCAGATGAGATCCAGTGCGAGGATATTTCCCGAATAAGAGCGAAGTGCAGGACAAATGGAAAAATGGTCATTGGAATCAATCTGGTTCCGGGTAGCGGCCATGACGGCAAGATCCTTCATCTCCTGGTTGACGGAACGCTAGCGGTTGACGTCACCATTGTGGTTGATCAGGCGAGGGTTGAAGTTCTGGCTACGGGTGGGGACGAACACACTGTGGAACTGCTCAATCCGCCAGACTGCATCGATCCTCTTGAAGTCGAATGTTCGGAGGACGAAGATCTCGTGAGTGTTGATCCGAATGTCGAATCAATTCCGGGATCAACCACTCTGCTTCAGAACTATCCAAACCCGTTCAACCCGGAGACCGAGATTCGCTACTCGGTTTCTGAAGACGGCCCGGTAACCCTCAAGCTCTATGACGTCATTGGAAGAGAGGTGAAGACACTCGTTGATGAATTCCAGCCGGCGGGATGGCATGCAATACGTCTGAATGCGACAGGTTTGGCGGGCGGGATGTACTATTACCGTCTTCGTTACAATGACGTGGTACTGACGAAGGCTTTGGTGCTGATCAAGTAGAGGGACCTGTTCGTACACGACTCAGTCGTGTACGCATCAAGCGGTCTGCTTCCGCTCGCGTTGTGTAAGCAGGGCGTCTTTTTTCCTGAGGATAACTTCTTCGGTGATTGTGCAGTTGGAGATGTCGCGGCGATCGGGGAGGTGATACATGATATCAAGCATGATCTCTTCCATGAT
>DAIPLH010000047.1:0-5259 GCA_036769325.1 Bacteroidota bacterium | reverse complement strand
GCCCCGGTTCCTCGCTCGATTGCAATCTTCACAACAGCCTTCAGCGCACCCTCGTCGAAGTCGAGCTCGACCTCTTCCATCTTAAACAATTTCTTGTACTGCTTGACGATCGCGTTCTTCGGTTGAGTCAGAATATTGAACAATGCTTCATCATTGAGGCTGTTTAACGGCGCGACGAGGGGCAATCGGCCAACAAACTCGGGGATCAGGCCGAACTTCATCAGATCTTCGGGCTGCACGAGCTGCAGGTACTTGTCGCTGTTATTCTCCTTCTTCCCCTTGATGTCTGCTCCAAACCCCATGGGGTTCCGGCTCACACGGCGCGCAATAATCTTCTCAAGTCCGTCAAAAGCTCCGCCGCAGATGAAGAGAATATTCTTCGTGTTGATGTTGATGAGGCTCTGCTCGGGATGTTTTCTGCCCCCTTTGGGCGGTACGCCGGCAATGGTCCCTTCGAGGATCTTCAGGAGTGCCTGCTGAACGCCTTCTCCCGAGACATCACGCGTGATGGAAGCGCTGTCACCCTTTCGGGCAATCTTATCGATCTCATCGATATAAACGATCCCCCGCTCGGCCCGTTCGATATTATAGTCTGCGTTCTGCAGGAGATGAACAAGGATTGTTTCGACATCGTCACCAACGTATCCGGCCTCGGTCAGAGTCGTGGCGTCCGCGATGGCGAAGGGGAGGTCAAGTACCCGGGCAAGGGTCTGTGCAAGCAGGGTCTTTCCGGTCCCTGTAGGCCCGATCAGCAGGATGTTGGTCTTCTCGAGGTCAACATCATCCAGTTCGTAGAACCTCTCCCGTGCCTCAATCCGCTTGTAATGATTGTAGACTGCAACCGCCAGGCTCTTCTTCGCAAGGTCCTGTCCGATCACATAGTCGTCAAGTGATTTCTTGATCTGGATCGGAGTGAGGAGCTGCTTGGAGCCCTTCCGCGCGGTGAATGCTGCGAGGTTGTTGCGGATGATATCAACGGAACTGGAAACGCAGAGGTCGCAGATGTACACATCGGGTCCTGCGATGATGCTTTGCACCTCATCAGGACTTCTTCCGCAGAAGGAGCAGTGAATCTTGCTGTTTCCCTTGGGACGCTGTGCCATGTTTACTTCTTCTCGATCTTTTCCTTCTTCACAAATACACTGTCGATGATGCCATAGGCCTTTGCTTCGTCGGACGACATATAACGGTCCCGGTCGGTGTCCTTTTCGATCTGAGAGATCGTTTGCCCCGAGTGGCGGGCAAGAATGTCATTGAGGCGTTTTTTGGTCTTGAGGATTTCCTCGGCCTGTATGTGTATGTCTGACGCCGTTCCCTGAACGCCGCCCCAGGGCTGGTGGATCATGATTCGAGAGTTTGGCAGCCCGGCCCGCTTTCCGCCGGCCCCGCCGGCAAGCAGGACCGCACCCATGCTCGCTGCAAGACCGATGCAGATCGTAGCCACATCAGGTCGAATGTACTGCATTGTATCGTAAATAGCCAGACCGGCGGATACGCTCCCCCCGGGGGAATTGATGTACAGGTTGATGTCCTTGTCCGGATCCTCTGATTCAAGGAAGAGAAGCTGCGCAATCGTCAGACTGGCAATGGTATCATCGATCGGCGTGCCGACGAAAACAATTCGTTCCTTCAGCAGCCGTGAAAAAATATCGTATGCGCGCTCGCCTCGGCCAGTCTGTTCAACAACCATGGGGACGAGCTGATTGAAGAGGGTCATTGTTCGATCCTTACTCCTGATGGTTCGTGTTCATGGGCAACTTCTTTCTCCGTCACTTTTGCTTCCGCGACCAGGAAGGCCATGATTTTTTTAGAAAGCAACTGGTTGCGGGCCGCAGACGATTTCTTGTAGTATTCCATCATGCGGTCCTTCGGAACTCCGATGCGTCCGGATTCGGCCTCAACAGCCTGTTCGATGTCTGTCTCTTTAAGCTCAATTTTCTCAACGTCTGCGATCCTCTCCTTCAGCAGGAGCCACTTTGCCTGCCATACAGCCAGATCCCGGCTCTCATGCCGGAATTTCTCCTCATCAAAATCCTTCGGAAGTTTCCGGTCACGTGTTCGGTTACGGATGTCCTCAACATAGGAGTCCATGACCGTTGTGACCAGCGACTCGGGAACGGTGAAGAAATGGTTCTTGACGATCTCAGCGCTGATTGCGTCGGCAAGCTTTCGCTCCGACCAATCGGTCCAGTAACGGTCGAGGTCGGTCCGGAGGTTGGCACGGAACTCATCAACCGAGGTTATCTTGCCCCCCGTGATTCTTGAAACCAGTGCATCATCAAACGTCGGCAAAACAACTTTTTCGATCTTTGAAACATTCAGGGTGATTTCAAGGGCCGGTTTTCCCTCTGCCTCGACCGGTTCAAGCCTTGTCCTGTACGATCCGCCCGATTCCGCGTTCTTCAGTGCATTGCGAATCCCGGCGGAGAGAGACTCATCGGCAAGGTAAAAGTGCATGTCCTTCGCCTTCCGGCCGATAATCGGGGTTCCGACCGGGTCAAGCTCCTGAATGTCGGCAGTGACCACATGTTCAGGGTCTGTCACCGCATCCACAACCTCCGTCGTACTGTTTGCCTTGCGCAGGCGGAGTATTTCTGCTTCAGCATCGGCCTCATCGGGATGGTGAACAGGTTTCTCGACTGCTAGTTTCTTGTATGTTCCCAGCATGATGTCCGGCCTGATTTCGTACTGAATCTTGAACCTGAACCGATCACCGCGCTGGTAGTCCATGTCGACCATTGACGGCTCGCCTAGGGGGTGAATATCCCGTTCATCCATTGCCTTTCGATAGAAGTCGTTGGCAACAGAGTCCAATGCCTGATGCTCGATGGCCTGACCATAGAGTCTCTTGATTACATCGAGGGGTGCCTTCCCCTTTCGGAACCCTTTGATTTCGAGTCTCTTCTGTTCTTTTCCGTATGCCGCATCGAAATGCGGCCGCAGTTCCTCGTCGCTCACGACGATTTCTGCTTCCTGGAGAACCTCAGAGAGGGGGTTGATTGTGATTTCCATTTCCAGAGCGAATAATTAATGGTTAATCGTTAACCGGTTAACCACTAACCGTTAATAATTTTTTTTGTGTGGGCACGGAGGGACTTTCCGCCAGAGTCGGATCAGCCTCCGGCTGAGAACCCCTACTTGTGGGCACGGAGGGACTTGAACCCCCAAGGGTTACCCCACTAGATCCTAAGTCTAGCGCGTCTGCCAATTTCGCCACGTGCCCCTATCTCCGCGCAGCACAGGAGCGAAAAAAAGATAACCAATTCCTGCAGGAAGTTCAAACTGATGAAGAAGCCTGTACAGTCCTTACAGTCTATAAAGTCTATACAGTCGCTACAGTCACGTCGGAAGTCCGGAGTCGATAGTCCCTGAGAGGCGAAACGCGAAACGCGAAACGTGGAAGAAATGTGAGAGCAAGTGGTGGACTCCAGATTACCCCCGTAGGGTCCTTCGGGCCGACTATTTTACTGAACAGACTGAAAGACTGTATCGACTGAGTTAGCTTTTCGTGACTTCGTTCTTTTGTAGAGGTACAGCATTCAGCGGCAACAGCAATCGTACCGTTGTACCTTTGTTCACTTCTGAAACGATTTCAATCCGTCCACCGTGATCTTCGACGATCTTGCGGGCAATTGCCATTCCCAGTCCGGTGCCATGCTTTTTCCCGAACGTGAAGAACGGTTGCATGACCTTGTCCTGGATTTCAGCCGGGATTCCGGTTCCGCTATCGACGAATTCGACCTGAAGCATGTCATCCAGAAGGCCGAGTCTGAAAATAAGTGTCCCGCCGCCCGCCATCGCGTCCATTGCGTTCGCAGCTATGTTATAGAACACGCGGAGAATTTTTTCGATGTCGACCAGGCATTCTCCGTGATAGGTGACATCCCTGACAAGCCCGATGTTCTTCTTCTTGAGCTCGGAAGCAAACAGATCGATCCCAGCATCCGTTAGTTCGTCGGCATTGATGGGCTCCACTTGCATTGCGCTTACGCCGCGGGAGAAATCCAGTATCTCCTGAGCCATCCTGACAAACCTGTCAACCTGTTTCATGATCTGGTCTGAGATGATGATAATCTCTTCTTCGGTGGAGCGTCTCTTGATGGTTTCAGCATACAGGCGCATGCTTGCCATTGGACTCCGGATGTCATGGATGATCTGGGCAGACATCCGCCCGACGGCTGCGAGCCGCTCACTCTGAACCGTTTCCTGGACAAGCCTCGCATTGTTTAGTGCAATCGAGGCATGGACAGAAAATGCGGCAATGAACGATTCATCCTCCGATGTGAAGACCCCGTCCAGCTTATTCAGGAATTGGAAGACGCCAACGATTTTCGCTTCCTTGTCCCTCATCGGCATACAGAGCACGGTATGGGTTCTGTAGCCGCTCTTTCTGTCGATCTCGGGATTGAACCGCGGGTCCTTATAAGCATCGACAATATTCACCGTTTCCCCGGTTTTTGCGACGTGTCCTGCAAGTCCTTTTCCGAGCGGGAGGAGGATCTCCACGGACGTATCGCCCTGAACAGTCTTTGCCCAGAGTTCCTTCTTCTGTTCGTTGAAGAGGTACAGGGTTCCACGATCGGCCCGGATGCTCAGGCGCGCCGCGTCCAGAATCAGTTCCAGCAAACGGTCGAGATCGATGGTGGAATTGACAGTCTTGCTCGCATCGATCAGCAGCTTCAGCTTCTCCATTTTCGCTGCTGAAGCCGTTGTGCTGCGTTCAAGCTCTGCAACGAACGTCTGATCGATTGTGCGGAGCCGGATCGCAAGACTCAGGAGCATATTTGATGCAAGTTGTGTGCTCTTCTCCATAAGCCGGCGGAAATCGGAGGCTGCCAGGAGTGCGATCGTCGTAGGCGACATTGCTTCAGCGCGGGCAGAACGGGGAAGACCGTCGATGATCGAGAGTTCACCGAAGAAATCACCTTCATGCAGAATCGCCAGTCTCGGTTCCAGACCGGTGCGGGTGGTCTTGGTAATCCGAACTTTCCCCCGAAGGATCAGATAGAGATGACGCCCTCTCGTCGATTCATCGAAGATGTTCTCACCGGTCCTGAAGTTTGAATAGGTAAACTTGGGGAGAATACCGCGGATCGTCTGCGGACGAATATGGGAGAAAAGGATGTTTGCCGATACGAGATTCCTAAGCGATCCGGAATCCCTGGAGGAACGACGTGGTGGTGACTGCTTCCGCGGCGGGAGTTTTCTGGGTTGTTTCTTCCTCATGACCTCAGGTTTGGGCAGCATGATAGCCAAAAC
>DAIPLH010000370.1:1224-3478 GCA_036769325.1 Bacteroidota bacterium | reverse complement strand
TATCTCCTGGGAGCGATCCTGCTCGGCTGGGCGGCTGTTGCCGGGCTGTACAAGAAGGCGGGCACGCTGAAGGGCTTTTGACATGAAGCGTCGATCATTCATGAAGGCCGCCGCGGCCACCGGAGCCGCGTCGCTTCTCCCCGGGCTCACCCGGGGAGGTCCGGCAGAAGTGCAACGACCAACAGAAGGAAACGAAGTAATGGCATATGAATGGAAATTCAATCCGCGGCCGTATACGGACGACGAAGCGAAGAAAGTTCTCGCTCCGGTGATTGATGCAGAGACAGCGGACTGGCACTACAACAAGCATCACAAGGGGTACGTCACAGCGCTGAATGCAATCGAGGGCGAGCTTGCAGGTGCCGATCGCGCGAAAGCAAATGGGAACTACAGTGAGATCGGCGAGCTCAAACGCCGGACCACATGGAACCACGCCGGAGCTCTTCTGCATGATGTCTATTGGGAAGTAATGGGCGGTGACGGAGACAGCGCAAAGGGGCCGGACGTCAAAGCAGCCATCGAGAAGGAATTCGGTTCCTTCGACACATGGAAAGCAGATTTCAAGGCAACGGCCATTTCAGCCAAGCTGAGTGGTTGGGGGGTGCTTGCATACGATCAGCTCTATTCCGGACGTTTGCTCAATGTGCTGGTTGATGAACACCACTACGGGGCCATCTGGGGTGGAATTCCGCTCATCCCCGTCGACGTGTTCGAACATGCATATTACCACAAAGATGGACCCGGCAGGGCCGTGTACATTGATAACTTCCTCAATAACCTTCATTGGGGAAGAGTCAACGCCAGATACAAGAAATTCGTCCGATAGTATGATGAAATGGACATGGCAGGATTCTGAAGAGATCGCAGCGGAGCTGGCGTTGCTCTATCCCGATACCGACCCGCTCAAAGTTCAGTTGAAGGACCTGGAAAAGCTCGTGACTGATCTGAATGAATTTCAGGATGATCCGGGTGCAGCAACAAGGCCATCACTGGTGGCGATCCAGGAGGCATGGTATAACTTGTTTGATGCTGGATAGGGCGGGGATGCGGGATGTGAGATATTGGATGTGGGATGTGAGGAGATTTGGGATGTGGGATGTGCGCACAGCTTTCCTCTGCGTGTTCTCTGCGCTCTCCGCGCCTCTGCGATTTCTTTTCGATGAATTTACCTCCCAAGCGTGTGAAGCGTGGGAATCTCGCAAAGGATGTCTTGCCCCTAAGCTTGGAATTACCTAATTTTCGGGCGGGAGATGGTCCTTGTCGAATCGTGGAACATTGCTGCCGCTGTTTCCGTTGGGAGTTGTTCTGTTCCCAAAGTCTGCGCTTCCGCTCCACATCTTTGAAGAGCGATACAAGATCCTGATCAATCTTGCCGTTGACAAGGGAATCGAATTCGGGATCAATCTGACCGAGAACGGCGTCATGGCCCGGGTCGGATGTACAGCCCGGGTGAGAGAAGTTATTCGCCGGTACGAGGATGGAAAGCTGGACATCGTTGTTGAAGGCGGTACACGCTATGCCTTGCTCGAGTTTCATGAGGATAAGGCGCCGTACTTTGTCGGAACAGTGGAACGCAGAGAGGAAACAGAAGAGACTGACCGGAAAGTCCTGCAGGAGGCAATAGCCTGGTACAACAGGTTGATGGATGCTGTCTATGGTGAAGGCAGTTTTCAGATGCGGGCTGATGAAGGCGGGATGGTTTCATTCCGGATGGCACAGAAGTCAGGGCTCGATCTTTCCTCCCGTCAACATCTCCTGGAAGTGGATTCAGAGAACTCCCGACTGAAGTGGCTGCTCACGCATTTCAGGGAAGTTCTCCCAAAACTTGAACACGAAGCGGAGGTCAAGACGATCATCCGCAATGATGGCTACCTGTAACTCTTATCGGAGGAGTAATGAACAAGAAACAGCGCAACGCGCGCAAGAAGCACAAGAAACATAAGGAGCGCAAGAAGGCGCTGCGCCGTGTGCAACGGTCGAAGGTAAAGCAAAAGAGCGCTGATCAATCGGCGGGAGCATGATGCCTTCGCTTCAGGCTTAAGCAGACCTGCCGGTGTCTGAGAAAATCCTCACCATTTCAGAAATAAGAAAGACACAAAGGCACCAAACCAATCCTCTTAACCTTAGTGCCTTTTTGGTAAATTCCTTTTTCCTCTTTGTGTCTTAGTGTCTTTGTGGTAATCTTCCGACAATGAAGACGTCGTTTCTGTTTCGCTTCGGGCAGAGGGAGTATGATCTCTCTGCCCGAACGCAT
>DAIPLH010000370.1:0-1214 GCA_036769325.1 Bacteroidota bacterium | reverse complement strand
TCACCCCCGATTCCTTCTCGGATGGCGGCCGCTACCTTGACCCCGGACCGGCGTTGGAGCATGGTCTCCGGATGATTGAAGAGGGGGCCGATATTATCGACATCGGTGGTGAATCAACCCGTCCGAAGAGTCAGGCTTACGGGGCGGGTGCTCAAAACGTCCCGGCGGCAGAAGAACAGAAGAGAGTCATCCCTGTCATCCGGGCTCTCGCCGCACGGACCACAGTTCCGATTTCCATTGACACTTATAAGGCAGGTGTGGCAGAACGTGCTCTTGAAGCAGGTGCCGTGATCGTGAACGATATCAGCGGCTTCGGGTTTGATGGCGCCATGGCGTCGACGGTCAGCCGGAGCAACGCCTCGGCTGTCCTGATGCACATCAAGGGGACGCCGGCAACAATGCAGATGAATCCGGTGTATGACGATCTTCTTGGTGAGGTCAAAACGTTTCTCGCCTCAGCTCTTTCACAAGGCAGGACCGCGGGTGTGAAGCAAATGATCGTCGATCCGGGAATCGGATTTGGCAAGACTGTGAATCATAATCTCACATTGATCCGCCGGCTGGAAGAACTGTCCGCCCTGGGTTGTCCCATCGTTGTCGGCCCTTCGCGCAAGTCGTTTATTGGCGCATTGCTTGACCTGCCCGTCGAAGACCGGCTTGAAGGATCTCTTGCCGCCTGCGTAGCTGCGATTCTGAATGGAGCACACATCATCAGGGTGCATGACGTGAAGGCCGCAAAGCGGGCTGCGGTGATTGCTGATGCGATCCGGAGGGCTAACTGAGATGGAACTCTTCAAGATCGGCTTTCTGACCGTCACGCTCGCAGATCTTCTGGACATCACGCTCGTTTCATTCATTTTCTATCGTCTATATATCTGGTTGCGGGGGAGTATTGCAGCCCAGATTTTCATCGGGCTGGTTCTGATCGTTGTGCTCTCAGTGATTGTCCAGGCCGCCAACCTCAGGGCAATGACCTGGATCCTGAGAACCCTCACCGATATCTGGGTCATCGCGTTCATTATTCTCTTTCAGCCTGAACTCCGGCGTCTTCTTGTCCTGATTGCACGAAGCCCGGCGGTCAGACTTTTTATAAAGACGAACGTTGAGGAGCCGATCGACGAGGTGGTCGGTGCTGCGGTAGAGCTTTCGCGCAAGAAGCAGGGGGCGCTGATGGTTTTTGTGCGGACCACCGGTGTGAAGATTACGGTGGAAAC
>DAIPLH010000369.1:0-3481 GCA_036769325.1 Bacteroidota bacterium | reverse complement strand
GCCTTTTGTGTCTGGGTCGGATTTATCGACGAGTTGAGCGGCCAGCTCATCGTCTTTCTTATTTCCTCCGTTGCCTCATTAGCTCTCTTCCGAAAACAGGGAAAAGACTACTTCCAGGGAAGGGTCTCCGGAAAGGTTGATAATGTAGCGAGGCTTGACGATGTCCAGGGCGAGAAGGCGATGGTGGTCGAGGAGATCGTCCCTAATTCCCTTAAAGGTAAAGTTGAATTTCGCGGTACGATGTGGAATGCCGACGCCGATACGACAATCAGCAAGGGAACGCCGGTCGAGGTCGTTGAACGAACAGATCTCACACTGAAGGTAAAACCAATCAGCCAAAGGACGTCGTAATGGATATCACCACCAGCATTATCTTCGGCTTCGCAGTTCTTGTCTTTATCATTATTATCCGGACCGCGAGGGTTGTCCCGCAGAAAACAGTTTTTATCGTGGAACGGCTCGGCAAATATTACGGGACCCTTGAGGCGGGATTTCATATCCTCCTCCCATTTATTGACCGAGTGGCCGACAAGCATTCGATGAAGGAAATGGTGATCGATGTCCCGCCGCAATCATGTATTACAAAGGACAACATCGCTGTTGAAGTCGACGGAATCCTCTACATGCAGATTATCGACCCGGTAAAGGCTTCGTACGGCGTCAGCAACTATGCCTTCGCTTCGACGCAACTTGCACAAACGACGATGCGGAGCGAGATAGGTAAGATCGAGCTTGACAGGACGTTCGAAGAAAGAGAAAAGATCAACTCCGAGATCGTCACTGCGGTCGACAAGGCTTCATTGCCATGGGGTCTCAAAGTTACGCGCCATGAGATCAAGAACATCGTTCCTCCGGCCAGCATCAAGGATGCAATGGAGAAACAGATGCGAGCCGAGCGGGAGAAGAGGGCGTTAATCGCGGAGTCAGAAGGCGACAAGCAGGCAAAGATCAATCGCGCGGAAGGCGATAAGCAGGAGGCGATTGCCAAGTCTGAGGGGGAGAAGATGAAGCGAATCAATGAGGCCGAGGGACGCGGTCAGGAAATCGAGCGGGTTGCGATGGCAACTGCTAAGGGTATCCGCGAGATTGCGAACGCAATAAACGACAAAGGTGGCATCAACGCAGTCAATCTGCGCATCGCCGAATCCTATCTCACTGAATTCGGCAAGCTTGCACAGAAAAACAACGCTATGATCATTCCTTCAAATCTTTCAGATGTTGCCGGAGTGGTTGCATCTATTGGCAAGATCTTTACATCGATGACCGGTCAGCACGCCGACGAGCCTACCAAGGGTGGCAAATCGTAATCAGCCCTGTTTCCTCTAATCCCTCCTGTGATTGATGCTACAGCGCGCGGAGGTTTGAGCCTCCAGCGCGTGCGCAATCCCATCTCAATCGAGTACTTTCCCTACCCATCGTTTGTAGACAGTAGATTCTGCAATTAGTGTAAACTCCTGATTGTTGTTGAGTTCCCACCGGGCGATATTTCCTCTGATCGTTTGAACGGTTTGATCCCTATCTGTTGGTGATACCCCCATGCTCAGAGGTGTTGAAAAGAGCCGGTTGTTCGACAAGGTTTCCGTTGTGGAACCATAGGAATGATCAAACGACTATGAAGAAATCCCCATAGTCAATTCGGAGAATTGCCATGAAAACCACCTGTTTTTGTGTCTGTTCTGTCGTTATGCTGATTGCGCCGGACCTCTGCGCCCAGGGTTGGGAGTTCCGTACTGTCGATACAAACGGCGTGAACCCGACCATTACGCTTGATTCGCAGGATATACCGCATGTGGCTTATGTCCAAACCGGAGTCACGCGCTTTCCTGTCAATCATGCGACCTGGAATGCGGCGAACAATGATTTCGACATTGAAACGGTCTTTCAGGGGGGAGAACGGTGGCTCGACATCACCATGGACCATAACGATCGGGCCCATATTACACAGCATGTGCACAATTTTGGCGGGGACCTGGTGCATCACTGGGACAGTGCGTCGGTATGGGTGACGGAACGTCTTTTTCACGTGGGCCACGATGGATGGTCAAGCGCAATCCTGTTTGACAGTCAGAACAACGCCTGCATTAGCTACATCGATCCGGCCTGTTGTTCCGGACAGGGACTTGGAATGGAGTACAGGCAGTTCAACGGGACCGAATGGACTGTCGAGATCATTGGATCCACGCCGGATGTTGGCCTGCGCGCGGGTACATCGATGGCGCTTGACAGCAATGACAATCCCCACATCACCTATTATGACGAAGTCCTCGGAGATCTCATGTACGCCGTCAAGACGAATGGCCTCTGGACATTCTCAGCGGTGGATACGGCGGGCGATGTTGGCTATTACTCCTCCATTCAACTTGACTCGTTGAATCGCCCGCGGATCTCCTACTACAAATCGCTCTCAGACGAGACCGGTGTTGTCAGGCACGCTTCATTGGGTGGAACAAACTGGATATTATCAACCATCGATACGCTGAACAATGTCTTCATGGGGACGACCGGGGGGATGACGTCCCATGATCTCGATGCGTCCGGGAAGAGTCACATCACCTATTGCGATCAGTCAGTCCTCAGGTACGCCGTCGTCGGCAAGTCAATCGAGATCGAGACGATCGCAGACTATTCCGGAACAGATACTACGCTCGGTTGGACAACATGCATGGAGCTTGATGACACGGACACTCCGCATATCACGTATTGGATCGCGGCAAACAATAACAGGACGACGTGCAAGTATGCGACGAGAATCCCTGCCCTTGCGGGGCCGGTCAGGGTAAACGTCGGTGGCCGCGACTACACGAGCGTCAGTGGTGAAATGTTTGTTGGTGACCGGGCATATAGCACCGGCGGCTTCGGTTTTGCCAGCGGGGAGAAGAGAACAATGGTTGGAGAGATCGGCAATACTGATGACGATGCGCTGTACCAGTCGTACCGCCGCGATCCTTTGCTGGAATATCTCTTCGATGTTCCTGATGGCGAGTACACAGTTACCTGCCATTTCGTTGAACCAACAGCGAGGGCGCCGGGGGTGCGCGTCTTTGATCTCCTTGCAGAGAGTGAAGTCGTGCTGGACAATTTTGAAATCTTCCTTGAGGCTGGCGACAGAATGATTGCCCATACAGAGGTTTTTGATGTCTCTGTCCTCGACGGAACCCTTAACCTTGAATTCAGCCAGGTTTCGGGGGAGGGTGAACCACTTGTGTCGGCGATTGAGGTGTCTCCTCTGCCGCTGAGCATTGCGCGCGCGGATCAACTGACCACGATCCCAAGGGAATTCCAGCTCGATCAGAATTACCCAAATCCATTCAACGGTGTTACGGAAATCGGTTTTGAGATTTCGGAATCCGGAGATGTGAACCTTGTCGTGTATGATCTCACAGGCAGGGAGGTCGCAACGCTTGTGAACAAAGAACTGAGCCCCGGTCGGTATCAACAGGCCTTTGACACCGCAGATCTTGCGAGCGGGGTCTATGTTTAC
>DAIPLH010000368.1:0-3500 GCA_036769325.1 Bacteroidota bacterium | reverse complement strand
GTTGTCTGTTCGCCCAGAAGTTCGTGCCAGCAACTCACAGTGTATGTTCCCGGAGGGATGTCGGTCAGCCTGAATTTCCCTTCCTGGTTTGTCAGGGAATGATACGGATGGTCGACGATAACAAGCCACGCGGTCATCCAGCCGTGGACATCGCATTTGGCCTGTGTCCGCTCCGGAACCTTGAATTTCATCTTCAGTTCCTTCTGGAATTTTGTCTGCGCAATATTTACAGGGCGGTTTTTCGTGCAGAACGTGTGGATGTTATGCAGGATACCGTCATTGTTCAGAATCCTTACATCCTGGTTGATGGGAAGGAGAAGAATCCTCGGAGAGTATCTGCAACCTTTCTGATCCAGAACAAAATCGGTTCCCATGGTCGAGAGCGGTTTTCCTCCGCGAACCTTGGTCAGGGAAACCACGGAGTTCTGTATTCCGCTCGTTTTTCCCACCAGAAGCCGCTCGTCATAGTGGTCGGTTTTTCCACAAACATCCCGATCCTTGACGACTATAACCTTCTCCCGCGATGAGGCCTTTCCGTCGAAAATAGCCCTTCCTTCGATCGCTCCCCAACTCCCCGTCGGCAATTCATTCTCCCCGGCAGGGAGGTTGGTAGAGTTCTCTTCGGGCGTTTGCCCGTTCGGTGAACGGGCTGGTGCCAGAAGTGCTAGGATGAGGAAAAGATGAAAAAAGACCGCCTGCGTCAATGAGGCATTCCTGCAGGTGGAACGGGAAGTGGAACGGCGTTCTTGATCGCCGGGACACTCCGGAGATATGCCCAGATAGCCTTCATGTCATCATCGTTTGTCTCACGATACATCACCCATGGCATCGGAGGAAGAATCGGGCGACCATCTGGCTGACCCTGATGTTTGCCTGTTCGTAGCGCTGCGATGAAAGACTCTTCGGTCCATTCCCCAATCCCCGTTTCCTTATCCGGGGTGAGGTTCATTGGAAAGCTGACGCCCCATGGTCCGGCCCATGCCGTGAGTTCGGCGTTGAAAAGTCCGATGGCATTGCGATTCTGAATGTCCTCAGGAGTCCATGTAGGATACGGCAACCCCTCACGATTCCCGGACAGCAATCGCGTCGTATCGGGCATTATTCCATACGTTGGGTCCATTACTTTTGGTGAGTGACAATCATTACATCCCATGATCGTGACGAGATACTTTCCCCGTTCGACAGGTGTCGGTGCGGGTGTTGCGGGTGGTTGCTGTTGGCAACCCGGGATGAGCGCGGCAAACGAGCATGCAACGAGAATTGCTTTGAGTGTTGGCATTAATCCTCCGGAATGGATTGATGGTGAAATGAACTGCGTGGATGGTTTCTGTGAACTGCGACAATGGAGATCGGTTTTGCGTAATCTTTCGGTCAACAGAAGTGTGAAAAAATGTTAGCGGATGTTAGCAAAGCGTTGTTGACAACGGAGCATGCTATTCCAGGCTAAACGGCTACCCTAAAATAAGAGATTTCATATTGTAGTCAAGAATGTTGCAGAAGGGGGTACTGTCCTAAGGACAATACCGCAGAAGGGCACCTTCATCCGGACCAGGAGACCGAAGATCGGACAGTTGGCGGAGCCTTGGCATCACGCGACGCCAGGAATACTTGTGACAGTATGGCAACCGGGGGGCTTGGAATTGCAGGGCTGAACGGCCATCTCCTGCTTTTGACTCTCACTGAGTACAAGTTCCGATCTCAAGCAAGCCCCACCCGTCTGCCGTCGTTTGAGAGCGGGCAAACAAGGGGAGTTACTTCGGTCATAAGTAACTCCCCACAACAGATCCTTACTTCACCAGGACCATCCTTTTTGTTTGAACAATCCCTCTTGCCTCCAACCGAGAGAAATACATCCCTGAGGCGAGGTTCGTTGCATCAAACTCTGCCACGAATTGACCTGTGGCATGCGACTGGTTATCGACAAGCTTTGCCACGAGTTCACCAAGACTGTTAAACACTGTGAGGCGAACGGGACCAACTTCCCCAACTGAATACGCTATCTTTGTCCGCGGGTTGAAGGGGTTGGGATAGTTTTCCTCCAGTTGGGTTGCTAACGGAGCCAACGGAATTTCCTGATGATAACGGAGAAAGAATCATTTGATCGTCCTGGGCCAATTCTTCTTCGATGCTAAGCATGCCTTTCGGGTCCTGCAGTGGAAGAGCCAGCCCAAGATCAGCGCAGCCCCCCCAGCCGAAATGATCGTGCGCCTGGGAATTGCCTCTCACGCCTGGACTGTTCTGGGTCCAGGCCTGGCTTTCGAGTATGGTGAGGCCTGAGGTGGTCCCCGCAAGGATATTTACCTGGCCAGCATGAGCAAGGGCTCCAACGGTTTCACACGGAACCCCGATGCTAAGGTCGAAAATTGTATCACCGTTGAAGTCACCGGAAAAGACATCGGCTCCAAAGCGATCATCGGCCTCCACTGTCTCAAGATACGTTTGGTCCCACAACTGATCACCAAGGGCGTATGAGCCGGCTTGCAGTCCAATGTAAGACCCGAAAAGCACATTCACAGCTCCTGCGTTCACAGTGGCTCCTATGTCCTCGTCGGGAACCCCGATGGCCAGGTCCGATGCACCGTCACCGGTGAAATCAGCAGCGCAAAGGGAACTTCCGAAAACGTCACCTGCTTCCGAGGTCCCATCCACATCGGTTACATCCTGAAACCAAAGCTGGTCGTTGGAGGCTTGAAGCCCTACTGCCGAGCCGTACAGAACATTTACACATCCTGCCCCGATTAACGTGCCGATTGCCTCACCCGGCGCGCCGATTGCAAGGTCTGCATAGAAATCACCATTGAAGAAGCCTGCCGCGACCGAAAATCCCAGGAGATCGCTCGTCTCTGAGGCGCCGAGAACACTGGTGCTGTTCTGATTGAACTCCTGCGCGCCCGCGCTCGTCAACCCGATGTCGGAACCGTGAAGAATATTAACGGCCCCGGCGGCGGCAAGCGTCCCCACATCTTCAAAAGGAACGCCTACTGCAAGATCCTCGTAGCCGTCATTCTCAAAATCTCCCGCCGTCAGGGAAGACCCGAACTTGTCATAGGCCTCGACAAGGCCAATAAACGTCTGATCAAACAACTGGTTCCCGCCCGCATCCAATCCCAGTGGTGAACCGAGAAGTATGTTAACGGCTCCGGCGTCCGTTGTAGCGCCAATGTCTTCATCCGGAACACCGATCGCGAGGTCGTCGTAGCCGTCACCATCGAAGTCAGCTGTGGTCAACGCATATCCAAAATGATCCGAGGTCTCTGAAGCTCCGGCTATACCGGTCGCGCTCTGGTACCATACTTGACTCGTAGGACCACCCACACCGGTGGCTTGAAGACCGGAACTAGAACCGTACAAAGTGATAACTGTTCCTGCATCTACCACCGCTCCGATGTTCTCATCAGGAGCCCCGATGGCAAGGTCATCATAACCGTCCCCATTGAAATCGCCGCTCGCCACGGCCCTTCCGAAGTGGTCTCCTGATTCATTGGCATCGGGGACTCCTG
>DAIPLH010000367.1:0-3501 GCA_036769325.1 Bacteroidota bacterium | reverse complement strand
TCCCGTATCGCCCTGAGGAGGAGTCTCATCAACAGGGAGACTTCTTCCTGAGGCCGATTCCAGTTCTCTGTGGAGAAGGCGTAGAGGGTAAGATACTTGACACCCAGCTGTCCACATGCTTCTACGGAATCACGGACCGACTCGACTCCCTCCTGGTGGCCGGCAATGCGTGGAAAACCGCGTTGCTGCGCCCATCTCCCGTTCCCGTCCATGATCACAGCTATGTGTTCTGGTATTTCCCCGGCGCTCCGCAGCTTCTCCTGCACAATCGCATCTTCACCGGTTGGTTGCTGTGGACCTCGACCCAAAGGCAGGACCCTTACACTGTTCAGTAAAAACCGATGTTTCGTATGGTTATAGACTGGAAAAGCTAACGGATTTTCGACCGAAAGTCAACTAACGCAAGCACTTAGGCCGGTTCTTCGCGCGCCACCGCGCTCTTCTATCCATGGCGATACCAAACTCTCGCGGCGTAGGTAGTGATGAAACGATCGCGTGACGCTTCCGCTTTTATAGAGCGGCTCTCCAGGGTCGCCTAAGCACGTTTGTCAGTTGACCTATAGCGAGACTTGGAGTGGTGGCGGGAACGGTTGGTCGCCGCATCTGAACCTGGTTCCAAATCCTCAGCCACTACAGCTATTCATGGTGGTATTGCAGATGAAGAAAAGGTTTATGTTATTCAATACTGGCAGGATGAGACACGATGAGGTCAAAACGGTAATAATCCAAAGCAAAAAGGGACTTCCACGATGAAAGCAATGATACTGCTTGCCATTACCTGCCTCTTGGTTGTGGGATGCAAACAGGGAGAACAAGGCCCGGTAGGCCCGGAAGGTGAACAAGGACCACCAGGACCTTCTGTAGAAGACAGTTTAGCTTCTTACTATGAAGCACTTTTGGAAGAAGCCCGACCTATACACACAATTATTATTGAAGAATCTCCCAGTACTCCATTCGCATTAATTTTCGCCAGCGATGCAATAGATTACACTTACACGTGGAGTGTCGAGGACCGTATGCTGGTTATTGTGAAGGTCACATCAGCTTCAACCATTGAAAACCATTATTTTCCGTTGTCTCTTATCAGACAAGCAACAATAACCATACTGACAACTGAAGAGAAGACCGTGAGGTTATATTACTAAGCATCGCCCTTTGAACTATGATCCCGGAAAGAGCGTTTTTACTTTACTGAGCGAATGAGATACATTTGCTTGAAAATTTTCTGTTTTGAATTTCAGACATCAGGATGAGCATGGGAATGCCAAATATGGCGGGGATGATGAAGCAGCTCCAGAAGGTCCAGGAGAAAATGGCAGAGGTTCAGAAAGCTCTGGAGCAAAAGACTGTCACGGGTGAATCGGGTGGCGGGATGGTGAAGGTCACCGCCAATGGCAAACGCCAGCTGGTAAAAATTGAGGTGGATCGGGAGGTTGTCAATCCGGCCGAGATAGAGATGTTGGAGGATCTTGTCCTTGCCGCGGCAAATAAAGCCCTGGAGGAATCAGAACGGATGGCTGCGGACGAAATGTCAAAAGTGACCAGCGGGATGATTCCAAACATCCCTGGTCTGAACCTTCCGGGAATGTAGACGGAAAGCCGGCGGGACACGATCTTCATATGCTTTATACCTCTGAAGCCCTTCAGCAATTGATCGAGGAGTTTGCCCACCTCCCCGGGATTGGAAGGAAAACGGCTCAACGACTCGCTCTCTTCATTCTCAAGCAAGACCGCGAAGACGTTGCAAAGATGGCCCGCGCTCTCGTGAACGTCAAGGATCGGATCGGTTACTGTTCGATTTGCTGGAACATCACAGAGGTCAATCCCTGTCCGATCTGCTCGAGCCCGAAAAGAGACCAAAGTCTGATCTGTGTTGTCGAGGAACCGAACGACGTCATCGCCCTCGAAAAAACCAATGAATTCAAGGGATTGTATCATGTTCTCGGGGGATCGCTGTCGCCCCTCGATGGAGTCGGACCCGAGGAGATCAAGGTGAGGGAACTGCTTCCACGCATCACTCCGGATGTGACCGAGGTTATCCTCGCCTTAAATCCAAACGTGGAAGGGGAAGCGACAACCCTGTATCTGACCAAGCTCCTCAAGCCGCTTTGCCCCAGGATCACAAGGATCGCCAGAGGACTGCCTGTCGGGGGAGATCTTGAGTTCGCCGATGAAGCAACGCTGTCAAGAGCACTTGAGGGAAGGATCGCCGTCTGAATCCCGGTCGTCGGACCGGTCAGAATCGTGAGGAGAGGATGGAAATCAGGAAACCCTACATTCACCGCTCCGCTTCGTTCGGAATGTTCTTCCTCGTTCTGGCCCTGAGTATTTCGGGAATCAGCTGCGGGTTGTTCGATACCCGGGATCCCGAACCACCGGATCAAAGCGGCCTTGACTATGTTCCTGCCACAGTTCCCTCGATCGTTATTTCAAACCTGTTGAGTGCGATCGCCCAGAAGAATGTCGACAACTACATGCGCAATTTCGGCGACCCAGCCGTGACAGGACGGCCGTTTCTCTTTATCCCCTCCACTGAGGCAAGCACCGTTTATCCGAGCGTCAGAGAATGGACCTACGCCAACGAGCGCGAGTATTTTCAGAACCTGGTCGCGAAAGCCGATGGTTTTTCGAGCCTGACACTGACAGCCCAGGACTCCGTGGTTGGTCCCTCCGAGACGACATACAACTTCGATTACGTTTTCTCATTCCAGCATACAGACGCTGCAACCTTTCCGACTTCCGCAGCGGGCAATCTGCAATTCGTCCTCGCTCCCGACCAGACGAATACCTGGACGATCTTTGCGTGGAGTGATTTCAGTACATCACCTGATATCACATGGAGCTCTTTCAAGGGAAAGTTCGGGAATTGAGAGGCCATTCAGTCTATTCAGTCCGTTCAGTCTATTCAGTCTGTTCGGTCTGTTCGGTTCGTTCCTTTTGCATGGTCTGCCTCTTGATTACCCTGGTTCTTTTCGCGCAGGGGTGTCTTAATCCGTTTGCACCGGGACTTGATAATTCTCCCGGAGAGTCTGCATGCGATCAGACATCCGTCGATGGGATCTTTCAGTGCTTCCAGAACGCCTATTCCTTCCGTGACACCGCCGCCTTCGGGGTCCTCGTGGCAGGGAATTTCGTTTTTGTGTACCGTGACTATGAACTGGGGATCGATATCACCTGGGGGCGGGATGAAGAGTTGAGGGCAACGTACGGACTGTTCCAGAATGCTCAGAGCCTTGACCTGATCTGGAACAACTTTGTCACCAGAACGGAGACGGACACGACTGCGACCGCGGTACGAAGCTTCAATCTTACAGTCACCTACAATCCAAGTTCAATCGACCGCGTCGATGGATATGCCAATCTCACATTGTCACGCCCTGCGGCAGGTGCACCGTGGAGAATCAATCTGTGGCGTGATGAATCAAATTTCTAGTGCCCCTCCAACTAAAGGCTTCTACAATAATGGGACACAGCCCGCCCTCGGCCGATTGTATGGCAACT
>DAIPLH010000046.1:9179-12565 GCA_036769325.1 Bacteroidota bacterium | reverse complement strand
ATCAAACCCTCAAGTTCAATGAGCCTGTGGATTTGATCAGTTATCTTGAAATTGAAGAAGAGACTCCCGGGGAAAACATGGCAAGAGCGATCAAAGAGATTCGGGCTTGCCTTGATGCTTCGTTGGACGCCAAGACAAGCGTGGTAACACTCAGTCTGGAAATGCAGGAACCACAGCTTGCTGCCGACGTCCTGAATGCTCTGGTTGGAGAATTGGACCACTTCATGAGATCAGAGAGGATTACCAATGCCTCTGAACGTGTGGGGTGGCTTGAGATGCGCCTAACCGAGGTGAAGGATTCACTTCGCACGGCCGAGGACACGCTGCGTGATTTTCGCACGCGCAATCGGCGCGTTGGAGACTCCCCACAGCTACTTCTGGAACAGGGACGATTGCTGAGAGATGTCGAGGTGAATTCCACTCTATTTATTGAGTTGAAAAAACAATTCGAGATCGCAAAGCTTGAAGAGATCAAAAACCTTACAATCGTAAATGTTCTCGATTCCGCAACACCTCCGGTACGGAAGGAACGGCCAAGGAGGTTCATGAACACCGCTGTGATGCTTCTCCTTTCCCTTATCTTCTCAGCGGGTTACTACGTTTGGCAAGCGATGTACGGAGAGCGCGTGAGGGGATATCTCCATGCGCTCAGACGCGATGAAACCCTTCATGAGCCTTCGTAACAGTATCGAGTTCAGATTTCCCACTTTCCATCTTGAGCCAATTGGACGAAACCAGGACAACGGGTGAGGGCCTGACTCTAAGCGCCCTCCGTGGCGTCCAATGGAGTTCTGTTGCTACTGGAACGAACATTGTGCTGCAGATTGGCTTCACTGCAGTTATGGCCAGGCTTCTTGATCCTGAAACATACGGCCTGATTGCCATAGCCAATGTTGTCGTTCGATGCGGCACCTACTTTGCTCAAATGGGAATCGGGCAGGCAATAGTGCAGGCCCGCAGCCTGAATCAGAAAGTGATAGGCTCCGGGTTTACAGCTTCAATCGGGTTCGGCATAACGTTTTGCGCTCTGGTTCAGTTAATCGCGTCTCCCGCGGCAATCTTCTTCGGCGATGAACGACTTGAACCTGTTGTGAGATGGTTGTCACTTTCCTTCGTGACGAGTGCAATCGGGTCCACTTCGGTTGCATTACTGAAAAGGAAGCTTGATTTCAAATCAATCGCTCGTATCGACATCGCATCATACGCGATCGGCTACGGATGTACGGGAGCTATTCTGGCAATGTCTGGTTTTGGTGTGTGGAGCCTTGTCTGTGCTTCACTTGGCCAATCATTCCTTGCATCGATCATGGCCTACCTCAGGGAACGTCACCCCCTGAGACTCTCATTCGATTGGCGATCATATCAACCCTTTCTGATGTTCGGTGGGACCGTCTCCATCATAAGTTTTCTTGAATTCGCCGGTTCAAGTCTGGATTCTGCCGCAATCGGATTCTTTGAAGGCACAAGTTCGCTGGGAATATACAACCGGTCATTCATGCTGGTGTATCTACCGGCCTACGCGTTCACTACAAGTGTCTCCCGCGTACTCTTTCCTCTCTTCAGCAAGATTCAGTCAGACAAGAATCGATTGGCAGACGGGTTTCTCTCTTCACTTTCGCTTGTTTCGGTTGTGATTGTTCCCGCTTGTTTTGGTATGGCAATTTGTGCTAAGGAAATTGTTGTCTCAGTCCTGGGTGACAATTGGTTCGCATGCGTCGAACTCCTTCCAATCCTTTCGCTGGTGATTCTCTTTCGGATGGTCTCGCACCTTGGGGGCGTTCTGTGTGATGCAACTGCCAATCTGGCCCGGAAGGTATGGCTCCAGGTTGGCTACCTTGTGACCCTGTCCGTGAGTTTTGGACTAATGCGGGGTTACGGACTCAAGGGATTTGCCCTGGCACTCCTTCTGACCGAGTCAGGGCTATTCATCGGCTATACATTCGCCGTCCGCTCCGTGCTCTCAATACAGCTCCGTGCAATACTCCACCCCTACTTGCTTTCCACCAGAATCGGAATTCTCTCTGCAGGGGCAATTGGGGCAGCTCTTTTGGTTTTGAACATGTTTCCTGTGCACATGACGATCAGACTGGTGATCGCCATGGTGATCGGCGCCGCAACCCTGGGTGTGCAACTGCTCGTCGTACCATCCAAAGCCGTTGCCATGTTGTTTGAGAGAGTTACTTCGGTAAACTTTGGAAACTCTTCCCTGGGTAGCCGCCTCCACGCAATCATAGACGTTGTGCGTTGAGTGAAATGTCATCCGTGCTGAAGTGGATTACGAAAGAGAGGACCCTCATTGCTGGTCCGTACGTCGGAGAGTTCGGTTGGGAACTCATGGAGTGGCAGGGCTTTGTTCGGAAATTAAGCGCAATCTACGGAAAAACAATTGCAGTATCGTACAACTCAAGCCGCTACCTTTATGAATCATGCGAGTTCCAGGGACACGACCTCAAGCTGGAAAAATCGGGATTCGGCTATGGAGATCATACTCGTGAGGCGGTAAAGTCTTTGCTGGAAAGGACTGTCGGGTCCATTGGAACAGATCGATGGGACCTGTTGCGCCCCTGGGACCTGACAAGAGTCCGCAAGCTGCTGATTGGAAAGCAGAAGTTTATCCGGTTTTCTGAGAAGCCGCTAAAGGGTGAGCCGATCGACATCCTGTTTCACTTCAGGAACCTTGGACGCGAGGACGGCATGGCCAAGAACTATCCCTATCTTGACGCCGACCATATTGTGAACTATTTCCGGGACATTGGGCTGAACACCGGGTGTGTTGGCCTTCCGGATTTGTCATACTGCGCAAATTCTTCGAGTGACCTGCGAAGCGCCGATTTGCAATTTACCATTTCTGCAATTTGTTCAGCCAGACTGGTTGCCGGAGGGTCGAGCGGTCCTATGCATCTTGCTGCATTGTGCGGCAAACCGATCGTTGTCTGGTCGGGCGTTGATGCTGAACGGTATCGTTCTTCATGGAATCCGTTTCGAAGCAAGGTGTCCCTTGTTTCGGACACCACATTCAGGCCGTCTCGCGAGAGTGTGATAGAACAAATAAACATGGCATTGAAGTCGGTATAATGGCTTCCGATCGTGTTGATCCCCCTCGCCGAATAATTCTGATTCTGGGACCCGTACAACTTGGTCCTCTGTTAGACGGCTTCAAGATTTCCAGCCGATCGGAGACCCGTGGAATGGGCGGCACGCCTGTGGTGAACCAGGCCGTGGCCCTTCAAGATCAGGGATACCGACTGGCGGTGGTAACGCTGACAGATGAGTTTTCCGATCACCGTCTTGAGAGGCATGAGGGGAGAGATGTCATGATTCTTGTGGGCCGGTTGAGGAAGAATCACGGGATAAAGGATTTCTGTCGTCGCGAGCGACAAACTCTC